>NZ_CANSHK010000035.1:0-38671 GCF_947646745.1 uncultured Methylovirgula sp.
GAAGACCGGGAAGACCGCCGGCATGATTGAAGCAAGCATCACCGAGAACGAGCGGAAGGCCAAGCCGATGAAGGCGGCGACGAAGACGATCTCAACCGTGAGGCCGCGGTTCAGTTTCTCGATCATGCCGGCGCTGTTATGGGCCGCAATGACGGCAAGCCCGGTGACGGCGATCTGATAGCCCGGGTGGGCGGCGCGTACGGCATTGAGATTCTTGTCGAGCGCGTTGACAACGGGAAGCAGCTGGCTCGAATCGATATCGGGCAGGCGGCCTTCGACGACGACGGCGTCCTGTTTCTCCGAGATGAAGCGTTCGACCAGATATTTCGGCAGATAGCCGACATATTGGCGCAAGGTCTCGACATCGCTCTTGCCGACCTTCTGGGCGAGCCAGCGGCGCAACGTTTCAAGCGACCAGACATTGCCGACGCCGGCCTGCTTTTCGACAATCGAATGAACCGCTGCGATCGTCGCCAAAGTCTGCGGCGAATAGAGCGATTGTCCGGGCGGGAATTCGATCAGCACGTCGACGGGCTGGGCGCCGGTCAGCTTAGCGTCGAGTTCGCGGTTGGCCTGCACGGCCTTCTGCTTGTCGGGGACCTGATCGGCGAGATGGTAGCGCGGCTGCAAATTGGCGTAGATCGTGCCGAGGCCGACGACGACGATGAGGCCAAGCAGGCTGTAGAGCGCCGGCCGGGTCACCATCCGTGCGGCGATCCAGCCGCAAAAGCGCCGCAGCGCATCGACCGCCATGTCGGCGCCCTTCATGCGCGCGACGAAGGCCGCCTCGCGGCGCACCAGGAACATACCGAGCAGGGGGATGACGGTCAGCACCGAGACGAGCGCGATCAGCGTCGCGATGATCCCGGCTTCACCGAAGCTGCGGATCAAATCCGAGTTCGAGAACGTCAGCGCAACGAAGGAGAGGCCGGCGGTCGCATGGGTGAGGACGCAAGCCGGCCCGACGATGTAGATCGCCGTGCGTAGCGCATCGGCCTTGCTGTCGCCGTTGATGATGCGATCGCGCGTCGCAAAGGTGAGCTGCATCGAATCGGAAAAACTGATCACCATGATGAGCGGCGTCATCACGTTGAGGAACATGTTGAGGCGGAAATCGAGCCAGCCCAGCGCCCCGAGCGCAAGCAGGATGGCGAGCAGCGGCGGCGCTGCCGCAATGATCATGAAGGAGATGCGGCGGAAGAACAGGATGGCGATAAGGCAGCCGCCGAGAAAGCCGAGCGCGTTATAAACAATCCGGTCACGCTCGACGGCATTGCGGATTTCGAGCTGCATCACCGGCACGCCGGACAGTTCGGCGGAGAGGCCGGAGCCGGCGAGGTCCTCTGTCATGGTCTTGCGGATTTCGCCGACGACGTCGCGCAGCTTGTTGCTCTCGACGACGGCCGGATCGAGCGCCAGCACCGCCAAGGTGAGCTTGCCGTCGAGCGACAGCAGTTTGCCGCGCAAAATCTCGTTGCTCATCACCTTCTTGATGAGCTGCTCATAGGCTGCGCCTTCCGGCAGAGGCTCGGGGAAAAGCGGGGCCGGCAGATGGTTGCCTTCCGGCGGTTGGCGGGCAGAATAGAGCGAGATGATGCCGCGGGTGCCGTCGATCAATTGCAGATCGGTGACGAGGTCGCGAAGCTTGCTCAGATTGTCCCGCGCCAGCAGATTGTCGCCTTCGATGACGACCAGCACGTCAAATTCGCTGGACGGAAACCGCTTCGTCACGTCCTCATATTGATGGAATTCGGGCGTATTGGAGCGGAACAATTGGCTGAGCGAATCATCGACCTTGATGCGGCCGATGCCGAAGGTCGCGAGAATCGCCGCGACGATCAGGACGGCCGCCACAAGATAGGGAAAGCGCAGCGAGATGAGTCCCATCCGCTCGATCCCATAGGCCAGCGGATGCAGATTGCGGCCGGCGCCGGTGGCCGGGGGCTGTTTCAGGAGCGTATCCAGATCTTCGCTTGGCAGGGTCTCTCTCCGCGGCAATCCGTAAGCTACATCAATGTTATCGCAAAGGCGCCGCCAGCCCGCGCCACACGCAGAAACACCTGTGCAGAAACGCCGGTGATTGTGGCGTAGGTGTGAAGGCCGCACGCGGACTTGTAAAGCGCCGCCAGGTTTTTTCCTGAGGACGCTTTTCGGTACGGATAGCGAAACGGCCGCGTATGGAGAGGGGCGTCCGGCCGGATTTGCGGCGCACTCCTGCAACTTATGGTAGGAGAAGGCGTTTCGTCGATCTTGCCTCGCAGGCGGGAAGGCTTAAATTGTGTGGCAGCAATTGAGCGGGCCAGTGAAATGACGTTTGTGGATGCTTTGGACGTGCCCGGCCGCAAGACCGGCCAGATTAAACTGCATGGGCCTGAGGCTTTTGAGGGCATGCGCAAGGCCGGCCGACTCACGGCCGAAGCCCTCGATATGCTCGCCCCTTACGTCAAGCCGGGCGTGACGACCGAGTTTCTCGACAGTTTGGTCTTCGATTTCGCCATCGCGCACAAGGCCTATCCGGCGCCGCTCGATTATCGCGGCTATCGCAAGTCGATCTGCACATCGATCAATCACGTCGTCTGTCATGGCATCCCCGACCGTAAGCCGCTGCGCGAGGGCGACATCGTCAATATCGACGTGACCCTGATCGTCGACGGCTGGCATGGTGATTCGAGCCGCATGTATCTCGTCGGCGAGGTTTCCCGCCGGGCGCAGCGTCTCGTCGAAGTGACCTACGAGGCGATGATGCGCGGCATTGCCGCCGTGAAGCCGGGCGCGACGACCGGCGATATCGGCGCCGCAATTCAGGATTTCGCCGAGGCCGAACGCTGTTCGGTGGTGCGCGATTTCTGCGGTCACGGGCTTGGCCGGCTGTTCCACGACGAGCCGAATATCCTGCATTACGGCCGGCGCGGCGAGGGCGTCGTGCTGAAGCCTGGCATGTTCTTCACGATCGAGCCGATGATCAACCTCGGCCGGCCGCATGTGAAAATTCTTTCGGATGGCTGGACCGCGGTGACCCGCGATCGTTCGATGTCGGCGCAGTTCGAACACACGATCGGCGTGACCGAGAGCGGCTACGAAAATTTCACGCTGTCGCCGAAGGGGCTGCATCATCCGCCGTATGATCTGCCGGCGGCCGCGGCGTGACGAAGCCCGCCGTAGCCGTCGCCGAAGAGCCGCAGCATTATCTTGGCCATCGCGAGCGGCTGCGGGCGCGCTTCTTAAAAGGCGGCGGCGAGGCGCTGGCGGATTACGAACTTCTCGAGCTCGTGCTGTTCCGCGCCATCCCACGGCGCGACGTGAAGCCCTTGGCCAAGACGCTGCTGGCCCGGTTCGGTTCGTTTGCGGAGGTCGTTTCGGCGCGGCCGGAGCGGCTGCGCGAGATCGATGGCCTGGGCGAGGCGGCGATCACCGAGTTGAAGATCGTTGCCGAAGCGGTCAAGCGCTTCGCCAAGATCAGGGTCGAAAGCCGACCGGCCATGGGCAGTTTCAGCGCGGTGCTCGACTATTGCCGCACCGCCATGGCCTATCTCGACCGCGAGGAGTTCCGCATCCTCTTTCTGGACAAGAAAAACCTCTTGATCGCCGACGAGGTGCAGGCGACCGGCACCATCGATCACGCGCCGGTCTACCCGCGCGAGATCATGCGCCGCGCCTTCGAACTCAATGCGACGGCCATCATCCTCATTCACAATCACCCGTCGGGCGATCCGTCGCCGTCGCAGGCCGACATTCAATTGACCCGGCAGATCGTATCGCTCGGCAAATCCCTGAACGTCGCCGTACATGATCATTTGATCATCGCGCGGGAGGGCTTTGCCAGTTTCAAGGGGCTGCAGCTTATTTGATTCAAAAGCGACCGGAGCACGCGTGAGTCGTGGGGACGAAAGGCGTTTTGGAAATCTGTGCAATCTCCAAGACTAAGTTAACCCCCCCGGAGTAGGCTCGTGTGCTGACATCGCCAGAGCTGCGCCGATTGTTCTCGACGCAGCGTTGCCGGAGCGGGGCCGGATCATGCCGTTTGGAATTAGGATGCCTTCCGGTTTTTTGACTAAGCTGAAGGTGACGATCGGCGAACTCGATCTGCCGGCCCTCCAGCTCTGGGTCCTCGCCAATTTCGTGACGCTGATGCTGATGCTGATCCTCGGCATCCGCCTTGGCGTCCAGCTCCTCACCACCCACGCCTCGTTTTTTTCGCTCGCCTTTCTGACCGCCGCCTTCGCGGCAAACGTTTGGTTGATCTTGGGCATCGTCGTCGTCCGCTTCGTCATGGGCTGGATGGCCTATCGCGTGCTCGACGGGCTGCGCAGCAGCGAGGCGCGGGCCCGCAAGGTCGCCGGGCGCGACGTGCTCTCGGGCTTGCCCAATCGCTTTCTGTTCAACGAGCTGGTCGATGCGGAAGCCGCCCGTTGCAAACGCGGCCGCCATCAGTTCGCGCTTTTCTATCTCGATCTCGATCACTTCAAGCAGGCGAACGACACATTCGGCCATGACGTCGGCGACAAACTGATCGTCGCAGTGACGCGGCGGCTCGCCCAGGTGCTGCGCGCCTGCGATCATTTTGCCAGATTAGGCGGCGACGAATTCGCTTTGATACAGGCCGATGTCACCGAGCCGCGCGACTGCGCCCGGCTCGCGCAGCGCATCCTCGACGCCATGAGCATGCCGTTCGAAATCCGCGGCCAGCAGATTTTCATCGGCGTTTCGATCGGCATCTCGCTCTGCCCGCAGAATGCAACCGACCGCCAGGAGCTGATGCGGCTCGCCGATCTCGCCCTCTATCGTTCAAAACAAGCCGGCCGCAACCGCTTCGCTTTTTTCGAAGCCAAAATGGGCGAGGAATTGCGGCTGCGCCAGAGCGCGGAAGATGAATTGCGCGCGGCGATCGAAAACAACGAGCTTGAACTTTTCTATCAGCCGATTGTCGGGGCGACGGATGGCAAGATCGTCTGCGTCGAGGCCTTGGCGCGCTGGCAACACAAGACCTACGGCCTTCTCTCCGCCGACAGTTTCATCCCTCTGGCGGAAGAGCGCGGCCTTATCGTCCTGCTCGGCGAATGGGCCCTGCGCCGCGCCTGTGCCGACGCCAGCCACTGGCCGGGTGTGAAAGTCGCCATCAATGTCTCGCCGATCCAGTTTCGCCAGAAGGATTTCGTCGCCTCCGTCAATCGCATCCTCGCCGAGACCGGCATCGAAGCGCAGCGCGTCGAGCTTGAACTGACCGAAGGTGTGATCATTGCCGACGCCGACCTCGCCGAACATTCGATGATCGATCTGCGGGCGCTTGGGGTCCATATGGTGCTCGACGATTTCGGCACGGGCTATTCGAGCCTGATCTATTTGCGCCGCTTCGCCTTCGATAAGATCAAGATCGACCGGTCCTTCCTCGAATCGATGGAGTTCTCGGGCGAGAGCGCGATCATCGTGCGCTCGATCGTCGATCTCGGCCGCTCGCTCGGCCTCGTCGTGACCGCCGAAGGCATCGAGACGGAGGAGCAGGCGCGCTTCCTGCGCTCGATCGGCTGCGACGAGTTGCAGGGCTTCTTGTTCGCCCGGCCGATGACGGCGGCCGAGATTGGCTTGCGGCTAGCCGATGAAGCCGCGCAAAACCTGCGGCTATCCTCGACCCGCTCGGTGGCCTGACCCGATCAGTGGAGGCGGAATTCCGGCCCGAAGCTGCGAATTTCGGCTGGCTTGATCAGCGTCGAATGGCCGATGCGCACGCTGTAAAGCGGGCCATCGAGCTTCTCCCGCCAAAAGGTCAGGAATTTCATCAGCGTCGGAAATTCCGGCGCGAGATCGTAATCCTGCCAGAGGAAACTTTGCAGAACCAGCGGATGGTCTGGCATGCGATAGAGGATTTCGGCCGTCGTCAGGCCGTAGCCCGACAATTGTTTCGCAAATGCGCTTGAGACTTGCGCCTGACCGCTGTCGCCCTGTCCTGCCATCCTGTGAACCCTCCTTTGGAAGGCTGGCGAATCGGCCGTCATCCAGCCGCCGTAATGGTTAATTCCACGCTCAAATAGTTAACGAATTTTTGACGTCGCGGTTGAGCCGTAAAAGCCACAGGACCAAAAAAATCGGCGGCCGAAGCCGCCGATTTCGTCGTTTCGAGGCTCGATCAGTGATGACCGCCGTGGCCGCCGCCGTGGAAGCCGCCACCGTGGAAGCCGCCACCGTGGAAGCCGCCGCCGTGGAAGCCACCGCCATGCCAGCCACCACCGCCATGCCAGCCACCGCCATGCCAGCCGCCGCCATGCCAACCGCCGCCATGCCAGCCGCCGCCATGCCAACCACCGCCATGCCAGCCGCCGCCATGCCAGCCACCGCCATGCCAGCCGTGCCAGCCATAACCGCCGCCCCAGCCAAAGCCGCTGCGCCACGCATAGCCGCACCAATACCAGCCCGGGCCGTGCCAGCCGTCGGGATACCAGCAATAATTGTAGCCGCCCCAGAAGTACTGCGTCTTCTCGATGGCAGCGAGGCCGTCGGCTGAGCGTTCAACAGCCGACTGGCCGGTGACCGGCGCAGCCTGTGCAACCGGAACCATTGCACTCGCGGCCAAAGCCGTCGCCGTCAGACTTGAAAGAAGTAAACGCACCTCGGTCTCCTCTAACCTAGAATGTCATAAGCGGCCGTGAAAGTCGCCGGCAGACTATCTCGTTGCGTCAAGTGCGATTGAATTCGCAATCAAATTTGGCCGATCAAACGGGAATTTGGCCAGTCAGATTTGATAAGACGGATGCACCCGCATAGTTTTGAGGCTGCATCCGACGGTCTGAACGCTAGATGAATTCTTCATAGCTACTGTGCGCGAAAACACGGTGACAATTAACGCCGTTTACGCGAACTCGAAGCAACGCATTTAAATAGGAATGGTTCCCGTGCGAGAATGTTCTATTCTTGCCGGATAAATTTCGCCCGCGCCCTCGCATGAGACCCATGACGCAGATGGACTTTCGATCGATCTATGGCCAAGGCTTCGCACGCGTTGCGGCATGTACGACCGTGTGTCATCTCGCCGACCCCGCCGCAAACGCCGAGACGATCCTCGCTCTCCTCGCCGAGGTCGATGCAAAGTCAGCCGCGCTCGCGGTCTTTCCCGAACTCGCTTTGTCGGGCTATGCGATCGACGATCTCTTGCTGCAAGACGCACTGCATGAAGCCGTCGTGCGCGGCGTCGATCGGCTCGTCACGGCCTCCGTCGATCTGATGCCGCTCATCCTCGTCGGCGCACCGCTGCGCCAGGCGGGGCGGCTCTATAATTGCGCGCTGGCGATTCACCGCGGCCGGCTGCTCGGTGTCGTGCCGAAGGTTCATCTGCCGAATTATCGCGAGTTCTACGAGCGTCGCCATTTCGCCTCCGGCGCGGCGACGGATGGTGGCGAGATCACGATCGGCCGCCACAGCGCGCCGTTCGGGCCCGATCTTCTCTTCGTCGCGGACGATATCGCCGGCCTCGTCGTGCATGCGGAGATCTGCGAGGATCTTTGGGTGCCTGTGCCGCCGTCCTCGCTTGCCGCGCTCGCCGGCGCCACCGTGCTCGCCAACCTTTCGGCGAGCAACATTACGATCGGCAAGGCCGAAACGCGGCGGTTGCTCGTCCAATCGCAATCCGAGCGGTGTTTTGCAGCCTATCTTTATTCGGCGGCGGGCAAAGGCGAATCAACGACCGACCTCGCCTGGGACGGTCAGACGATCATCGCCGAGAATGGCGCGATCCTTGCCGAATCGCCGCGCTTCGCCGATGCCGCGCAGTTCGCCCTCGCCGACATCGATCTCGAACGGCTGGCGCAAGAGCGATTGCGGCAGGGTTCGTTCGACGACAATCGCCGCGCCGCGGGCGTCGAGAGCGAGGATTTTCGGCGCGTCCCTTTTCGTCTCGCGCCGCCCAAGGGCAATATCGGCTTTGAGCGCATGATCGCGCGCTTTCCTTTCGTTCCCGCCGATCGCGCGCGCCTGGCACAGGATTGCTACGAGGCCTATAACATCCAGGTCAGCGCGCTTGAGCAGCGCCTTGCGGCCACGAAGATTGACAAGGTCGTCATCGGCATTTCTGGCGGCCTCGATTCGACCCATGCGTTGATCGTCGCCGCCAAGGCGATGGACCGTCTCGGCAAGCCGCGCAGCAATATTCTCGCGTTCACCATGCCGGGCCTGGCGACAAGCGAGGCGACCAAAAGCAATGCCTTTGCGTTGATGAAAGCGCTCGGCGTCACCGGCAAGGAGCTCGACATCAGCGAAACCGCGCGACTGATGTTGACCAACATCGGCCACCCCTATGGCGCCGGCAAAAACGTCTTCGACGTGACCTTCGAAAATGTCCAGGCCGGCCTGCGCACGGACTATCTGTTCCGTCTCGCCAATCTGCATGGCGGCCTGGTGCTCGGCACCGGCGATCTCTCGGAATTGGCGCTGGGCTGGGCCACCTATGGCGTCGGCGACCAGATGTCCCATTACGCGATCAATGCCGGCGTCCCCAAAACGCTGATCCAATATCTCATCCGGTGGTGCATTGTGACCCAACAATTCGCCCCCGAGGTTCTCGCGACCCTCGATGCCGTTTTGCAGACTGAGATCACGCCGGAGCTTGTGCCGGCCGGCGCCGGCGGTGCTGTGCAAAGCACGGAGGCGGTGATCGGCCCTTACGAGCTGCAGGATTTCAATCTTTTCTACGTCCTGCGTCATGGCTTCCGGCCGGCGAAGATCGCTTTCCTGGCCGAGGCCGCTTGGGCCGATGCCGCGAAGGGCGAATGGCCGCAGGATTTCCCGCAAGACCGGCGGCACGCCTATGACATCGGCCAAATCCGCCATTGGCTCGACGTTTTCGTGCGGCGTTTTTTCGGCTTCAGCCAATTCAAACGCTCGGCGCTGCCGAATGGACCGAAGGTCGTCGCCGGTGGCTCGCTGTCACCGCGCAGCGATTGGCGCGCGCCTTCCGACGGCAATGCGCGAATATGGCTGGACGATCTCGACAAGGTCCCGAAGGCATAAGCGCCGCCGCTACTGTTCCGTAACATATTGATTTTATTAGAATATTTCTAACGTTCCATGCGCGCTTCGGCGATCCAGCCAGACCGGCCTGTGAAAATTTTCCGCACCGGCTTTCGGACATTCGGCATCGCGGTCTCTTGCGGCGTTCAACCAGCGAGCTAGTCTAGTCTCTACGCGCCCGCGAATGTTAGGCCTGACGCGGCGCATGCGGGAGTGAGCGGCAATGACCGAGACCATCATTGATGGTGACGCTTTCAATGTCGTCGTCGAAGGCGCGGCGAATGCACCGGCGATCTTGCTGGCGCATTCGCTCGGAACCAATCTTCATGCCTTCGATCGGCAGATCGCGGCGCTGGCGCCGCATTTCCGGCTGGTGCGCTTCGACGCGCGGGGCCATGGCGGCAGCCGGGTCAGCGAAGGACCTTATACGATCGACCAGCTTGGCAAGGACGCGCTGGCGATCCTCGATGCGCTGGACATCGACAAGGCGCATTTCGTCGGTCTCGCGGCCGGCGGGCTTCTCGGCCTCTGGTTGCTGCGCCATGCACCCGAGCGGATCGACCGGGCGGTGCTTGCCAATATCGCGGCGCAGATCGGCAGTCCCGATTTTTGGGACGAGCGCATTCGCGTGGTGAAGGAGAAGGGCACCGAGGCGGTAGCCCCGGCGCTGGTCGAAAATTGGTTCACCCGCGGCTATCGCGCCCAACATCCCGAAGAGGTGGAGCGTTTCGAACAGGCGCTCGCCGCTATGAGCGCCGAGGGCTATGCCGGGCTGGCGGCGGCTGTCCGCGATGCCAATTTTCGCGAGGATCTCCACGCGATCAAGCATCCCGTGCTGGTCGTTGTCGGCAAGCACGATCCGATGACGCCGCCGGGCGTCGGAGCCTTGGTCGGCAGCGCCATTCCGGGTGCCAAGACGGTGGCGCTGGAGGCGGCGCATCTGTCCCCCGTTGAGGCCGCGGAAGCCTTTAACGATGCGGTGCTCGAATTCTTGCTCGGCGCCGCCGAGATGGCGGAGTCCGAAGCTCCGAGCGCAGAGGCCCCGGCGGAGCCGCCGCCGAAGAAGCCCCGCAAGCCGCGCGCGCCCAAGCCCAAGCCCCAGCCCGCGCCGGCTGCGACGCATGAGCCGCTCGTGCCTCGCGAGCCTGCGCCGGCCGCAGCGCCGAAGCCGCGCCCACGCCCGGCGCCGAAACCGAAAGCCGAAGAACGAAAAGCGCCTGAACCGGCACCGGCGGCGCAGCCGGCCCGCAAGTCAGCTGCCAAGAAGACCGCCAAGAAAACCGCCAAGAAGCCAGCGCGCAAGGCCGCGGTGAAGAAGCGTGCAGTTAAAAAGGCGGCGGTCAAGAAGACGGCGCGTAAACTCGTCGTCAAAAAGCGCGTCGCGCGCAAAGCCCCCATCAAGAAGAGCCCGGCGCGCAAAGCGGCGGTGAAACGGCGTCCGGTGAAGAAGGCTGTCAAAAAGCCGCTGCGCAAAACCGCCGCGAAGAAAGCTTCCCGTAAGCTGGCGAAACGTCCGGTCAGGAAGGCGGCTGCCAAAAAGACCGGCCGCCGCAACGCCGGGCGGCGGCGCTAGCGGCCGAGATCGACGGCCGTGGTCATGACGAGGCTTGCAATCGCGCGAGGATCGGGCGCAGCCGCGCGATGATGATTTCGCGCATGTTGGCGATGTCGAAGAAATAGACGAAGAGACTGTAGATCAGCAGCCCGGCGACGACCTGTCCGAAGAGCGTCAAAAAGCCGGGATTGTGCTGGCGCAGCGGCAAGAGCGCGGCGGCCATGGCGGCGGTCGCGAGCGCGGTGAGCGCGAGGTCGCGCAGGCGCGGCCATTGCGGCTTGGAAAAGCTTGCCATTACGATGAGCGCGACAAGCGCGGCGATATAGGCGCCGGTCTGGGCGATGGCGAGGCTCGAGGCGTCGGGATTCTTCGGCAGGACGATGATCAGCAGCGGATCGACGATGCAGGCAATGACCGCCGCGGCGATCAGGGGCGCGGTGCGCTTGGCAATCTGGAAGATCGGACTGATGCCGAACAGGATCAGCGCCGAGCTGAAAAGGCCCGCCATCATCAGCGTCAGGAGCTTGGCAAACGGGCCGCGGTAGGCGACCGGCACGATGACGTGTTCGATCGAGGGCAGGGTGAGCCAGATACCGGTGCAGGCCGGCAGGACGACGGCGATGACGATCGCCATATTGCGCGCCACCTGGTCCTTGGCCTTGCTCGGGCCGTGCTGATCGTGCAGCGCAACGGCAATCTGGAAGAGCACGACATCGAGCGTCGAGCCGATGGCCTGGATCGCCTTGCTGCCGAGGTCGTAGGCGAGCGAAAACTGTCCCGTCTCGGAGAAACCGTAGAGCGTCGCGACGATGGCCCGGTTGGCCAGGGGGATCGAGAGATAGAGCACATTGGCGAGAACGATCGGCAGCGAATAGGCGAAGATCGATCTGGCGATGGCGAAACTCGCGTGCTGGCGTGTGACGCCGTGGTCGCGCAGCGCTGCGCGGGCGGTGATGATGGCGCCCGATATGCTAATGATGCTGCCGATGAGCGCCATTTTGGCGGAGCCGAAGAGGAAGGCGCCGCCGCCGGTCAGCAGCAGAGCGAGTGCATTCTTGACCAGGACCAGCCGCGTATAGAGCCGGTCGTGGAAGCGGGCGCGAACCAGCGCGGTATTATAGTCGAAGACGCCGTTCGAGACGGCGGCGATCAACGCCAGCGCGATCAGCCCGTTCGAGAGCGTGAAATGCACGCCCGAGAGGAACATCAGGCTCGCCGCTACGCCCATCGACAGCGCGATGATGATGAACGCCGTGTCGAGCGTCGCCCGCAGCGCCGGGTCCTCGGTGCGCACGCGTTCTGAATAGAACCGCGTCGCGCCGAGGCGCAGACAGTCGAAAAAGGCGCATTGCACCGCGATCGCCACGGCGAAGGCCAGCGCGAACCGGCCATACTCCGCCGGCCCAAGAAACTTCGCCACCAGCAGGCCGATGGCGAAATTGCAGAGGATGTTGAAGAAAAAGGCGGCGAGAACCCTCATGCCGGCGGCTCAGCGGCTGGCGAGGGGGATGCCGCGGGCGGTGCGGGCGCGGAAATGGTCGGGGCTCGGCATGGTCGTTCGAAGGTTGATCCGTCCTAGACGATTTCTCTTGTGAATATGTTGCCGGCTGGGCGGGACAATGGCGGCGCTTGGCGCGGCGCCGGGCTCATTCCTCGCCTTATCGTCTCACGCGGCTTTGATAAAGCCGCCTTTCCCGGACCCGGCTTTCGGTCTAGGAACGCCCATGGCCAATGACGTGACACTCTCGGCAGCCGCGGCGGCGGGGCTGCTCTCCTTTCTCAGCCCTTGCGTCCTGCCGCTCGTTCCGCCCTATCTCACCTTCATCGCCGGCACGACGATCGAAGATGTGGCGACGGAAAAAGTCGCCCGCGCCCGGCGCGATGTCTTTCTCGCCGCGCTCTTGTTTGTCTTCGGCTTCTCGACGGTTTTCGTGGCTCTGGGCGCCACCGCCTCTTTCTTCGGCGAGGTTCTGCGCGCGCACATCGCCACTTTGTCGCTATTGGCGGGCCTCGCCATCATCGCCATGGGGTTGCATTTCCTTGGCGCCTTTCGACTTGGGCTGCTTTATCGGGAAAAACGGATCGATGTGCAAAAGCCGCTCGGCCTCTGGGGCGCCTATGTCATGGGCCTCGCCTTCGCCTTCGGCTGGACGCCCTGTATCGGGCCGATTCTGGCTGCCATTCTGGCGATCGCCGCTACGGAAGCCACCGCGGCCCGCGGCGCCGGGCTTCTGGCGGTCTATTCGCTCGGGCTCGGCATTCCGTTTTTGCTGGCGGCGGCGGCGCTCGGCCCCTTCCTTGGATTTCTGAAAAAGTTCCGTGCCCATTTCGGCACGGTCGAGCGGGTCGTCGGCGTCCTGCTGATCGCGACGGGCATCGCCTTCCTCACCGGCACGATGCAGAACCTGTCCTTCTGGCTTCTGCAGGCCTTTCCGGGACTCGCCAAGATCGGTTGATCCAAGATCGGCAGATGCAGAAATGACGGATCACGGCGTCAGAGCGCCATATTCGAGCTCATCTTCATAGCCGCGCTTCCAGATAAAGATCGCATAGTCCGGCCGCGTGACATCGCCCTTCGCGTCATAGGTCAGCGTGCCGAGAACGGTTGCGAACGGGCGGCCCGAATGGATCGTCTTGCTGATCGCGGCCGCGTCGAACTTGCCCGCCGCTTGTGCAGCCTCGGCAAGCACTTGCACGGCCGCATAAGCGTAGAGCGTGAAGACTTCCGGATCGATATTGCGGGCGCGAAATTCCTTGACGACCGCTGCCGCGGCTGGCCGCTGGCGCGGGTCGGGCGGGAAGGTCATCAGCGTGCCTTCGACGGCGCCGCCGCCGGCCAGTGCGAATTCATCCGAGGCGATGGCATCGCTGCCGATCAGCACCGCCTGCACGCCTTCGCTGCGCATCTCTTTCACAAGCAAGCCCGCATCGGTGCCATCGCCGCCCCAAAAGACGAAATCGGCGGCTGAATTTTTGATCCGACCGACGAGCTTGCCGTAATCCTTCGTCCCCTTGTCGATGCCGGCATAAAGCACATCCGCAATGCCGGCTTTGGCGAGCCTCGCGCGCAGATCGTCGGCGAGCCCTTTGCCGTAAGCCGTATTGTCGTAAAGGATCGCGATCCTTTTGCCGGCCTGCGCTTCCAGGAATTTGGCGGCGACGGCGCTCTGCTGATCGTCACGCCCACAGGTACGAAACATCAGATCGAGGCCGCGTTCGGTGATCTGCGGATTGGTCGCAGAGGGCGTGATGTCGAGAATGCCGTGGTTGGCATAGATCTCCGACGCGGCCAGCGTGATGCTCGAATAAAAATGTCCGACGACGAAGGAGATCTTCTCCGCGACGAAGCGGTTGGCGAGGGAAACTCCCTGCTTCAGGTCGCCGCGATCGTCACCCGCCACAATTGCGAGTCTCTGGCCGAGGACGCCGCCCTTGGCGTTGAGATCGGCAACTGCCTGTTCGACGCCCTGGCGCAATTGCGTGCCGAACACGGCGTCTGGCCCGCTGAGCGGTGCCGCGAGCCCGATTCTGACTTCGGCCCGCCCCGGTCCGGCGACAAGGGCGAACGCCAACAGCAGACATAAGCCCCGCATTTCCGCCGTCCTCCGCCAAGCTTTGCTTATTGATTTTGATTTACTATTTATCCGAAGCCGGCTCGGCTGTCTGCCATTCCCGAGGACGGGTCCGTCGGCGACGAGATTTTATGAGCGCATTGATCAACGAGACATTTTCCGTCGCGCCGGAGCGCTTTCGCGAGGCGATGAGCCGTGTCGGCTCGGCGGTTCACATCGTGACGACCGGCGGCCCGGCGGGTTTAGCCGGAGTGACCGCCAGCGCCGTCACCTCGGTCACCGCCGAGCCGCCAACGATCCTTTTTTGCCTCAACAAAACATCGCGGGCGGCGCCGCTGCTCATCGAGAACGGGGTGTTCTGCATCAACACGCTGGCGAGTGCGCACCAAGAGCTTTCCGATATTTTCGCCGGCCGCACCGAACATACGCTGGAGGAGCGCTTCGCCGCCGCGACCTGGGGCAAGCTTGCGACTGGCGCCCCAGTGCTCACCTCGGCGCTCGCTGCGTTCGATTGCCGGCTCGTCGAGGCCAAGGAAATGTCGACGCATCTGATCCTGATCGGCCTGGTCCAGGCCGTCGAGGTCGCGCCGAAGACCGAGGCGCTGCTCTATATGCACCGCAGCTATCAGCAGATTTGATACTTATTCCCGCGAAAATAACTCGCGCCCGGGGCCGAAGATTTTTGCCGGACCGGCAAGGCGGCCGGCGCGGCTGCGCGGGCGGCTGCGGGTGCGGCGCTTCACGCGGGCCGAGCGACGCAGCCGGCGGATGCCGTGCGTCTCCGGCTCGGCGCCGATTGCCTCGTCGAGCAAGGCGGGCTTGGCAAAAAACCGCGCCCAATTACTCCATTGATCGATCAGTGTGGAAATATCGACGGCACGCGACAAGGTGACCGAAAGATCGGCATCGGCATGGTCGAGGCTCAGGCGATAGAAGCGGCGCTCAAGCCGATCCTCGCGCGCAAGCACCACGCCGCGATAGGCTTCGATCGGCACCGCCAGGCGCATTTTCACGCCGCGCAGCGCCCGATCGATGCGGATGCCGCGGGGGCTCAACCGCACAATCCGCATGCCGCCATCGGCACGCTCATCGGGCTCGTGATAGGCGAGGGCTTCCGGGTTGCGATCGAGCTTCGGCATGAAATTTTTCCCTGCTTGGCCGCGGTTTCCCGCGGGCTTACCGGAAAGTCTGCCGGAAGATCACTGAAAGAGAGAGTAAAATACTGATTTAAATAATAGTTTCTGTGTTCATGCTTGCGTATGCCTTGGCCAGAAAAGCGCAATTTTAATGAAAAGCTCACACCCCCTGCCTACATTCAAAAAGGCGCGGCGGTCTTTGCCTGAGGCGGCCTGAAATTTGCTGCCTTTTCCCGCAAAGATTGCAGCGTCGCGGGCCTTCGACGCGACCATGAGCGTTCGTGCGGCGGCGCGTCCTCTAGGTTGGGCTTCAGACATGAATGCGCCGGTTCTGAACAGGGCTATAAGCGGAACTCGCGGCGCGGCCGAGGTTATGCCTCACTGGCGGATTGGGGATTTGGAAAGACTGTCGTATGACCATGCTCTTGTCGGCGCGCTGACCGAGACCGCCCAAGCCGCAGGTGACGTCGCGCGCGATTATTTTCGTCCCGGCGAAAAAACCCGCGCCGGCGTTCAGAAGAAAGCGGACGGCTCGCTCGTCACGGAAGCCGATCTCGCGGTCAATCTTTTCCTCGAAGAGCGCCTGCGCGCACTTTTGCCCGAGGCGGGTTGGCTTTCGGAAGAATCCGCCGATCTGCCGGGACGGCTCGACCGCGACATTGTCCTCGTCGTCGATCCAATCGATGGGACGCGCAGCTTCGCGACGGGCAATCCGGTTTGGGCGGTGTCGATTGCGCTTGTGCATAACCACCGCCCGGTGATCGGCATTGTCCACGCCCCGGCGCTCAACGAAACCTATGTCGCGGTCAGGGATGGCGGCGCGCGGCTCAATGCTCGGCCGATCGCGGTCTCGGAGCGCCAGCACTTCGACGCTGCGGCGCGCGTCGGCGGTCCGTCCGGCTTTGCGCAGCGCTTGCGCAACACCGGCGTCGAATTCGAATTGACCGCGAAAATCCCCTCGCTCGCCGTCCGTGTCGCCAAAGTCGCGTCTGGCGCGCTTGATGCGGCGCTCATTTCGGCCAATGCGCATGATTGGGATGTCGCGGCCTGCGATCTCATCGTCACCGAGGCCGGCGGCCGGCTGATCAATCTGCGCGGCCGCCAACTGCTCTACAACCGCGTTCACACGCTGCACGGCGAATTGATCGCCGGACCGGCGCCTTTGCTCGCGCAATTCACGGCGGCGGTCGGGTTGGCTGCAACCCCCTGAGCTTTTGACCTTGCCTGTTTTTTGCTAGAGCACCGTCGTAGCGGTCATTTCATCGACGGACGTTTCATGTCGGACAAGCAACTTCTTCATCTCGTCTTCGGCGGCGAACTCGTCGATCTCGACGGCACCGAATTCCGCGATCTCGACGCGATCGATATCGTCGGCATTTTTCCGGATTATCAATCCGCCTATAAAGCTTGGAAGGCGCGTTCCCAGGCGAGCGTCGACAATGCCCATATGCGCTATTTCATTGCCCATCTGCACCGTTTACTGGAGCCGACCGAGCCGAAAAGCTGAGGCTGCACTGTTTGCCTCCGGATCGGCGTCGCGACATCAAATGTTCGTCTCGGCAGGGCACAAAGCGCCGCAAACGGGCCGGCGTGCAGGCTCCCGCCGCAAAAATCTCGTAGTATGTTTGCAACCTCAAGGAGCTTGATTGGGGCTGAACCGGCTGTTCATGTGGGCTGGTCGGTGCGCCTCTTTGAATCATCCGGCCATCTCGTCTCTTGATCAGAGCTCTTCCGATTTTGCCTCTTTATCGGGCCGCGAGCGTGGCTTTCGCGCCGCTCAGTCCGGCGGTCCTCTATTGCCGGCGCAAATGGCGCCACGACGAGGATGAGCGGCTTGGCGAAAGGCTTGGCTGGCCGAGCCAGCCGCGGCCGGACGGGCCCTTGGCTTGGCTGCACGGCGCCAGCGTCGGCGAGAGCTTGGCGCTCTTGCCGCTGATCGAGCGGCTTTCCGCCCGCGGCTTCGCCATTCTCGTCTCAACCGGCACGAGTTCGGCAGCTGCCGTGATCGCGCCGCGATTACCGGCCGGTGCGCTGCATCAATTTCTGCCCCTCGATGTGCCGCAATTCCTCGCCCGCTTCCTCGATCATTGGCGGCCAAATCTCGCCCTCGTGGCGGATTGCGAGATCTGGCCCAATCTGTTTCTCGCCATCAAGCGCCGCAGCATTCCGCTGCTGCTGATCAATGCGCGGATTTCGCAACGTTCGTTTCGGCGCTGGCGCTGGTTTCCGCATGTCATCGCAGCTTTGCTCGATGCGGTCGATCTTTGCCTGGCGCAAAGCGAGGCCGACGCCGAACGTTTCGCCCTGCTTGGCGTGCGTCACGTCAAAGTCGCCGGCAATCTTCGCTATGACGTGATCGCGCCGCCGGCCGACCGGCAAAGCCTCGCATCATTTGCCGCGCGCGTCGGGTCGCGGCCGGTCTGGGTGGCCGCATCGACGCATCGTGGCGAGGAAGAAATCCTGCTCACGGCGCATCAGATGTTGGCGCAG
Source organism: uncultured Methylovirgula sp. (assembly GCF_947646745.1). Lineage (NCBI taxonomy): Bacteria > Pseudomonadati > Pseudomonadota > Alphaproteobacteria > Hyphomicrobiales > Beijerinckiaceae > Methylovirgula > uncultured Methylovirgula sp. The sequence continues at coordinate 17,748 of NZ_CANSHK010000035.1, forward strand.
ATCGTCCCCGATCTCTTGACCGTTATCGTGCCGCGACACGCCAGGCGCGGTGCCGCGATCGCCGCCCTTGCCGCATCGCGCGGATTGGTGGCGGCGCGGCGATCGACCGAAACCGACGACTTTTTGCCGGAAATCTATATCGCCGACACGACTGGCGAACTGGGGCTCTTCTACCGCCTGGGGGGCATTGTGTTTTTGGGCAAGTCTCTGGCGGAGGCGCTGGGGGGCGGGCAAAACCCGATCGAGGCCGCCAAGCTCGGCTGTGCCATTTTGCATGGTCCGAATGTCGGCAATTTCACCGAAGTTTATAGCGCGCTCGATAGCGCCCGCGGCGCGGTGACGGTGGCCGATGCCGATACGATCGCCCGCGTCGTGGCGATCCTTCTCGCCGATGCCGGCAAGCTGCGGCTGATGGCGCGCGCGGCGAGCGAGACGGTCAAGGGTCTCGGCGGTGCCTGCGACCGCATCATGAGCGCGATCGAGCCGCATATCGCGCAGCTCTCTATCGAGAGCCCTTATTGGCAGCCCTAGGTCGCTCGCGGCTATTTTGCCGGTTTGATGCCCATGCGCTGCAATTTGGCTTGATAGCTCGCGTAGGGTTCCTGCAGATCGACATTCCAGTAGCGCAGGTCTTCCAGCGGAATCGGCACACCGGTGACCGCACAGCGCACGAACGTGCCCGGGCGCAGAATGCGAATATCGCCATCGAGATATTCAATTTCCGCTTCGCCGGCGGAGAGGGGTTGGCGTTCGTAGCGGTTCATCGGCAGCGGGGTGGGTGGGCTATCGAATGAAAATAGCCCAGCCGCGCCGGAAATTCCACTGAGACGGGACCGGTCGGCGGCAAGATTTCGCGATTTGCCTTATCGGACCGCAAAAGAGGACGCGGGTTTTCGGTCAAATCCGGCGCGAAAGCCTTCGCGAAAGCCTTAAAGGCGCCGGAGGCCGGCCCCTAGCGCCCGACGAAGAGGCGCGAGGCCAGGATGTCAGGGAGCCCGGCGGCGCGGATTTTCCGGGCCGCCTCGGCGACATTATAGGCCACCCGGACGAAGGTCAGGCGATCGGCCCCATCGTCATAGAGCGCATAGGCCGCGGCGGGATTCTCGTCGCGCGGCTGGCCGACCGAGCCGAGCACGGCCAGCCATTTGGCGTGCCCCGCCAGGGAAATCGGCACGCCCGCGGCGGGGACCGCGGCGCTTGGCAAGCCGTAAGCCCCGGTGTGATAGAGCTGCGGGCGGTGGACATGGCCGCAGAAGACCAGCCGGTTCGTGGTTGCCCGCATGGATCGCTGCGCTTCGATCGAGCTCGTGACATAGGTCCAGCGTTTCGGCTCGGCCGCGTCCGCATGGACGAAAAGCGCGTCGCCCGATGCGGAAGTCAATGGCAGGGCGGCGAGAAAACTCTGCCGCCCCTTGTCCAGCCGCCGGCGCGTCCAGTCGATCGAGGCCCGAGCGATATCGTTCATATTGTCGCAGCCGCTCAAGACCGCCGCATCATGATTGCCGAGAATGACGATCGCACCGGCATTCTGTTTTTCGGCGATCACGTCGACGACATAGGCGGGGTCGGCGCCGTAGCCGACGAGATCGCCAAGAAAAACCAATCGGTCGGCGCCGCGATTTTTTGCGTCGGCGAGGCAGGCATCGAGCGCTTCGCGATTGCCGTGAATGTCGGCAAAGAGGGCGAAGGCGGTCAAAACAGCGAACCCTGCGCCGTCTTCCGCGGCGGCCGCACGACCTTGGCCGGCGCGGCTTTCGCCGGCGCGTCGCCGGCGGTTGCGCCGCGATGGCCATCGGCGAATTCGAGGTCGAGCCGGGCGCCGTCGGCGACGTCCGCGGCGCGATGCAACGGCCGGCCGTCGCTGTCGCGGACCAAAGCGAAGCCGCGCGCCAGCACCTGCCGATAGCCCAGCGAGGCAAGAAGCTGGCTTTGCGAGGCGAGCCTCTGGCTCCGCCGTTCCAGTGTCGCGGCCAGGGCGCGGCGCAGACGCAAGTGAAAACCCTCCAGGCGCCCCTGCGCCGCTACGGTCTTGTGTTTCTCTAGCCGCGCGCGTCCGGCCAAAGCGGTGCCAAGACGCACGCGCAAATGCATCAGCCGGTCCCGCCGCGCTGCGCCCGTCATGGCCGGCGCGCGTTGCAGCCGGTGGTCCAGTGCTTCGAGCTTTTGCGCGATGCGGCCTAATTTGGCTTGCGGCGACTGCGTGGCGAGCCGATGCGCCAGGCGCGCCAGCGCTATATGCCGGCGGTCGAAGGCGCCGGCGATGACTGTGCCGAGCCGTGTGTCAAGTTGATCGAAATTCTGGCGCGGGCCGGCGAGTACGACGTCGCCGCGCGGCAAGGCGCGGGTGAGGGCGCGCCAATCGGAACGCTGCTGAGCGAGAAAGCGCAGGGCCGCGGCCGCATGTCTGCGGCTCAAATCGCCGAGCGCCAGCAGAAGTTCGCTGCGCACCGGCACGGCCTTTTCCGCCGCGCCGGTCGGCGTAGGGGCGCGCAGATCGGCGACATGGTCGAGCAGCGTCCAATCGGTTTCGTGGCCGATGGCGGAAATGAGCGGAATGAGGCTCGCCGCCGCGGCGCGCACGACGATTTCTTCGTTGAAGCCCCATAGATCTTCGAGCGAGCCACCGCCGCGCGCGACGATGATGACATCCGGCCGCGACAGGCCGGCGCCGGGCAGCGCGTTCAGCCCTTCGATCGCAGCGGCGACTTCGGCCGCGCAGGTTTCGCCTTGCACCCGCACCGGCCAGATGAGCACATGCCGCGGAAAGCGGTCGGCGATGCGATGCAGAATGTCGCGGATTACCGCCCCGGTCGGCGAGGTGACGACGCCGATCGTCATCGGCAGATAAGGAATGAGCTGCTTGCGCGCGGCGTCGAAGAGACCTTCCGCGGCGAGCTTGCGGCGGCGCTCCTCAAGCAGCGCCATCAGGGCGCCGAGGCCGGCGGGCTCCAGACTGTCGACGACGATCTGATAGGCCGACTTGCCGGGATAGGTCGTGACCTTCCCCGATGCGATGACCTCGAGGCCTTCCTCGGGCTTCACCTTCAAGCGCGCCAGCGTGCTTTTCCAGATCACGGCATCGATGCGCGCCGTCTGGTCCTTCAGGCAGAAATAAGCGTGGCCGGAGGAATGCGGACCGCGATAATTCGAAATCTCGCCGCGCAAGCGGACGAAGCCGAAATTGTCTTCAATCGTGCGCTTCAGCGCCCCGGCGAGTTCGCCGACCGTGAATTCGGGCGCATTGGTGGTATTTGTCGCCATTTTGCAAAGATGGCGGCTTGGGCGGCGAAAGGGAAGGGCGTGCGCTCTCCGTCTCCCCAGTAACCTTGATGCGCTTGAACCTTGACGCACTTGAACCTTGACGCGCCTGGCACGGCGGGCCATGCCGCCATGCGATGGAGCTAGAATGCCGCCAATACGCGATCTGATCACACCGCTCGGCGGCATCCTGCTTGCCTTCGTTGCCGGCTCCGTCGATACCGCCACATTCCTGCAGGTCTACGAGCTTTTTTCGGCCCATATCACCGGCAATTTCGTCGTCTTTGCCATTGCGCTGGTGCATGGCGTCCGCGGCGTCGATTGGCTGAAGCTCATCGCGCTCCCGGTCTTCTTCATGGGCGTGCCGTTGGCGGCCTTCGTCTACGATCGCTCGCGGCACAAAATCCGCGTCGTCTTCGCCTTGGAAGCTCTGCTGCTTGCCGCTGCCGGCGGCCTCGAATTGCTGTTGCAGACGCACGCCTATGATGGTTGGCTGGCGATGCTGCTCGTGTTGGCGATGGCGGTGCAGAATGCCGCGCATCAAGTCGAACCGGGTCTCGGCGCGACGTCGGCGGTGATGACGACCAATGCCGCGAAACTCTTCGTGGCTTTGTGGCGCAGGTTCAGTCCGCCGCCGCCCGGGGAGGCGACGGTCAAAGCCAACGGTATCGCCGCCCGCATGGCCTGCTTCGCGCTCGGCTGTATTGTATCGGCCTTTGCGACGCATGATTTCGGCTTGGCGTCGGTCTTGCTCCCTGCCGGAATCGTTGTGCTTGTCGCGGCATTTTATCGACGATAGCCAGATCGAACAGGAGTTTCATGCCGGCCTCGCCAGAACATTATTCGCCCGAGCACTATAAAAGCGTCCTGCTGTTTCTCGGCACTGCTGCGATTATCGCGCCGGTCTTCCGCCGATTGCGGCTCAGTCCGGTCCTCGGCTTTCTTGCGGCCGGCTTCTGCCTTGGACCTTACGGTCTCGGCGCGCTGGCGCAGCGCGGCACGCTGCCGTCCTGGGTCTCGCATATCACGCTCGACAATCTCGACGAGATCGGCCCCGCGGCCGAATTCGGCGTCGTGTTTCTGCTCTTCATGATCGGTCTCGAATTGAGTTTCGAGCGGCTGGTGCATTTGCGCCGGCTGGTCTTCGGTTTTGGCGCGGTCCAGGTCTTCGGCGCGGCGCTGGTTCTCGGCGGCATCGCCCTCGTCGAGCACCATACGCTCGCCTCGGCCGTCATTCTCGGCCTTGCGCTCGCTATGTCCTCGACAGCCATCGTCCTACCGGTTCTCGCCGACCGCAAGCGGCTCGGCACGTCGGCGGGACGTACGATCTTCTCGGTCCTGCTGTTTCAGGACTTAATGGTCGCGCCCTTGCTGTTTCTGGTGACGATCCTCGGCGCGCATCACGATAAATTCGACGTGGTGCTTCTTTATACCGTCCTGCCGGCCTGTCTCGGGCTCGGTGGCGTGGTACTCGCCGGGCGGCTGATTTTGCGGCCTTTGTTTCATCTCGTCGCCTCGGCGGGCGCGCCTGAATTTTTCATGGCCGCCTGTCTCTTCGTCGTCGTCGGCACGGGCGTCATCTCGGCCGCGAGCGGCCTCTCGATGGGATTGGGCGCGCTGATCGCCGGCCTGCTGTTGGCCGAGACGGAATATCGCCGCCAGATCGAAGTCACGATCGAACCGTTTCAAGGCCTGCTCCTCGGCCTCTTCTTTCTCTCGGTCGGCGCGAGTCTCGATCTGTCGCTGATCTTCTCGGCGCCGCTGCGCACTTTGGGGCTCGCGGCGGCGTTCATTCTCGTCAAGGCGGTCACCGTCTATGCCGCCGGGCGGCTGTTCCGCCTCGGCCGCAATGTCGCATTGGAAACGGCGCTGATGCTGGCGCCGGGCGGCGAATTTGCCCTGGTGGTGATCGGCAGCGCCATTGCGAGCCGCGCGCTTGGCAGCCAGATCGGCAGCGATGCTTTGGTCGCGGTCACCTTATCGATGTTCGTCATCCCTTTGATGGGAACGATCGTCGGCCTGCTGCCGCGGCCAAAGCCCGAGGTCGATGCCGACCTCGGCCGCTTGCCCGTGCCGGCGGAGGATGCGTCGGGCAAAGCGATCATCGTCGGCTACGGCCGCGTCGGCCAATTGGTCGGCGAGATGCTCAACGCCCATGCGATCAATTTCCTCGCGATCGAAACCAACGCCGGCCTCGTCCGGCAGTTCCGCCAAAGCGGCATCGACATCTACTGGGGCAATGCGGCGCGGCCGGAATTCCTGGCCCGTTGCGGCATCGAGAAGGCGCGGGCGTTGATCGTCACGATCGGCGCCACGCAGAGTTCGAGCGAGATCGTCGCCGCCGCGCGGCAGGTCAACAAGGACCTGACCATCGTCGCGCGTGCCCGCGATGCGGACCACGCCCGCGAGCTTTACGAACTTGGTGTCACCGACGCGGTGCCCGAGACGGTCGAAGCGAGCCTGCAATTGTCGGAAGCGGCTCTGGTCGATATAGGCATACCGATGGGCCTGGTGATCGCCTCGATCCATGCCAAGCGCGACGATTATCGCAAGGCTTTGCAGCCCGCGGTTGCGGCAATCGCGCGTGAATTCGGTGCGCGCCGGCATCGCCGCCTGCACGATCGTTGAAGCCTTAGAGGGGGATGCGAAAAAGTGTCCGCGGTTTTTCGCGACAATCCCGCTCTGAATTATTAGAATCGACTACGTTTATGATTTCGGGTCGATTCGATCCGAAAGCATCGTGATCTAGCGAGACATCATGCCTCTCACCAATGTGCCGCAGCCCTCGCCGTCGCGATTCGTGCGTGGCCTGCGCGATCTTGCCGGCGGCTATGACGTCATTCTTTGCGACGTCTGGGGCGTCGTCCATAACGGCGTCATGCAATATGAACAGGCAACAGATGCCTTGCGGCGTTTTCGTGAGGCGGGCGGCAGCGTCGTGCTCATCACCAACGCGCCACGTCCGCGTGCGCGCGTCGCCGATTTTCTCGATCATCTGAAAGTGCCGCGCGACGCTTATGACGGCATCGTCACCTCCGGCGATGTGACGATTTCGCTCATTCGCGAGCGCGAGGGACAGCCGCTTGCCTACATCGGGCCGCAGGAAGATACGGCGCTATTCTGCGAGGCGGAATCCGCCATGGACCAAAAGCTGCGGTTCGTCGATCTGGCCGAGGCTGCCTATGCCGTCTGCATCGGTCTCGAACGTGCGGAAAGCGAGACCCCGGCGGATTACGAGGCGCGCCTGCGGCTATTGCGCGAGCACCAGGCTGAATTCATCTGCGCCAATCCCGATATTGTCGTCGAAATGGGCGATAGGCTCGTTTATTGCGCCGGCGCGCTGGCGGAAAGCTACGAGGCCATGGGCGGCCGCGTCATCCAGGCCGGCAAGCCGCATGCGGAGATTTATGCGCGGGCGCTGGCGCTTGCCTCGGCAAAGCGTGGCGAGATCGATCGCAAGCGCGTGCTGGCGATCGGCGATTCTGCCCATACGGATATCAAGGGCGGCCAGGCGCAGGGGTTTGCCACCCTCTTTGTGACGAGCGGAATTCACCGCGCCGAATTGCACGCGGAAGGCGGCAACGGCCGGCTCAATGCCGCCGCCTTTCATCAGTTCTTCGACACTCTCGGCTTTGCGCCGACCGCGGTCGCGGCAGAATTGCTGTGGTGAAGACGATTTACGCGACGGCGGCCGTGGTGAAGACCGAATCGATCTTGGCTTTGAGCGTCGTCGCATTGAACGGCTTGACGATATAGTGACTGACGCCCGCCTTGCGTGCGGCGATCACGTTATCGGTCTTCGATTCCGCAGTGACCATGATGAATGGAACCTCGGCGAGGTCCTTGTCCTCACGGACTCTCTGCAGAAGCTGGAAGCCGGTCATCGGCTCCATGTTCCAATCAGAGATGATCAGCCCGTAAGGCTTGTCGTGGATTTTCTCCAGGGCTTCCGCACCGCTCGATGCCTCGTCGACATTGGTGAAGCCGATTTGGCCGAGCAGATTACGGATGATCCGCACCATCGTCTTGTAGTCGTCGACGATGAGGATCGGCAGTGACGGTTCCACAATCATTAAGTGCCTCCGGCCGGGCAACGGTCGGTTAATAAAAAGATATAGCGTCCGAGCAAAACCGCTTCGTTGACGCCGCGGTGATTAAACGTATCGCCGCTTGCGATTCCGTTAATTTAATGCGCTAGAAAAGCCTCTCCCGCCCGCGAATCTTGAAAAGAAAAAGTAAAGCATCCCCCGTCCGGGCTGTGGAGAACCGCGCGAGGCCCATGCTTGACGGATGACGGCTGGCGCGGCAGGGTCGCGCCGCTCGGCGGCAGGCTCCGCCTTCACTGGTCGCCATGGCTGATCCCCCCGCGTCGCCTTCGCCCTCGCGCTTTATCGTTGCGGTCGATCCGCACCAGCCGCCGCCCGGACTCGAAGGCGCGGTGGTTGCGATCGGCAATTTCGATGGCGTGCATCGCGGCCATGTCGCGGTCTTGAAGCGCGCCGAGGACATGGCCGCGCGGCTCGGGCGGCCCTGCGCGGTGCTGACCTTCGAACCGCATCCAGCCGATTTCTTTTTTAGAACGGATACAATCTTCAGACTGACGCCCGAAGAAACCAAGGCGGTCGCACTGTCGCGCATTGGCATCGACGGAATGATCGTGCTGAGCTTTGATGCCGCGCTCGCGGCCATGCCGGCGGAGGAATTCGTCCGCGACATATTGGTGCGGCGATTGCATGTCGGCGGCGTCGTCGCTGGCTACGATTTTCATTTCGGCAAAGGTCGCGCCGGCACGCCGACTTTCCTGGCCGAAGCCGGCGCGCGTTACGGCTTTGCCGTCGAGATCGTCGCGCGCATCGCCGCCGATTCAAGCGGCTCGATCGTGCCCGCTTCCTCGACCGAGACCCGAAAAGCTCTCGAAGCCGGCGATGTCGAACGCGCGCAAGTCCTGCTCGGCCATCCCTATTTCGTCATCACCCCGGTGGTGCATGGCGATAAGCGCGGCCGCGACCTCGGCTTTCCAACGGCGAATCTGCGGTTGCATCATTCGGTGCGGTTGCGGCACGGGATTTACGCGGTCCGGGTGCGGATCGACGAAATCTGGTTCGGCGGCGTCGCGAGCTTCGGCACACGGCCGACCTTCGATAACGGCGCGCCGCTGCTCGAAGTTTATATTTTCGATTTTTCCGGTGATCTTTACGGCAAAGTTCTGGAAGTCGCCTTCGTGCATTTTCTGCGCGATGAGATGAAATTCGACTCGGTCGAAGCCCTGGTCGTGCAGATGAAGAAGGACGCGGCCGCGGCGCGGCAAATTCTCGAGCCTTAGTTCAGGCGAGCGCCATCGGGATCGGCTGTTCGACGATCATGCCGATGCCGCGTTCGGCCAAGGCGGTCGCGAGCGCGGGGCTTGGCGGGGCACCGCTGGTAAACAGAGCCGCATGCGGTCCTGCCGTGGCTGCCTCCGGCGTGAGCCCAAGGTCCTGGCGCAGGACATGATCGAGGCGCCGGGCGATCGCTTCGGCCGGATCGATCCAAGCGACCGGCCAAGGCGCGAGCCGCTCGAACCGTTGAAGCAGCAGCGGGTAGTGCGTGCAGGCGAGCACGATGCAATCGGTGCGCCGGCCGTCCTTTTCGACGAAACTCGGCGCGATCTCCGCAGCGATCGAAGCGTCGGAAACGGGCTCGCCCTTCATAAAGGCCTCGGCCAGTCCGGCAAGTTTGGTCGAGCCGACGAGAGTCACGTCGCAATGGGCGGCATAGGTGCGCACGAGATCGTGGGTGTAATCGCGCGCGACGGTGCCGGGCGTGGCGAGCACGGAAATCAGCTTCGACTGCGATTGGCTCGCCGCGGGCTTCACCGCAGGCACCGTGCCGATGAAGGGAATCTGCGGATAGGCGGCGCGCAGATGCGGCAGCAACAAGGTCGAGGCGGTGTTGCAGGCGACGACGATCGCGTCCGGCGCGCGATCCGCGATGAGTTGGCCGATCACCGTGCCAACCCGTGCGATGAGCGCGTCTTCGCTCAGCCGGCCATAGGGAAAGCCCGCATCATCGGCGGCATAAAGGCATTGTACATCCGGCCGCTGGCGCATCACTTCGGCGAGAACGGTCAGGCCGCCCAATCCGGAATCGAAGACGAGAACGTGCGGTTGCGGCATGCTGCGTAAATGGGATGGACGATGCGGCGGCACCAAGGCCGCCGATTCCCGTTCCTACCTTTTTCCCTTGCGGAGATCGACCGATTTCCCACTGCCGCGGCGCGATTGCAACAGTTTACGGCCCCGGCGGCCTCATTTGAGGCTTTTTGGCCCGATGCGCGTTGAGCTTCGTGGAGGGCCTCATGGCGGTCGAAACGGCATCAGCGAAGCAGACATTTGTCGAGACGCGCGTCCCGGCGCGGCTCGACCGGCTGCCCTTCGGCGCCTTTCATCTGCGCATCATCGTTGCGCTTGGCATCACCTGGATTCTCGATGGCCTCGAAGTGACGCTGGCGGGGTCTCTCGCCGGCGCTCTCGTCGCCAGCCCGACGCTGCATTTTTCCGATTGGGATGTCGGCCTCGTCTCGGGTTTCTACCTCGCTGGGGCGGTGGTCGGCGCGCTTCTGTTCGGCTGGCTGACCGACCGCTACGGCCGCAAAAAACTCTTCTTCATCACGCTCGGACTTTACGCGGCGGCGACGGCCGCCACCGCCTTCAGCTTCGATCTCGCCAGCTTCTGTCTGTTCCGATTTCTGACCGGCGCCGGGATCGGCGGCGAATATAGCGCCATCAATTCGACCATCCAGGAATTTACCCCGGCGCGGTTGCGCGGCCGCATCGACATGGCCATCAACGGCTCGTTCTGGGTCGGCGGGGCGATCGGCGCAGCCGCTTCGATCCTCTTGCTCAACCCGGCGCATTTCGGCGCCGATACCGGCTGGCGCGCCGCCTTCTTCATCGGTGCCGTGCTGGCGCTTGGCATCCTGGCGCTGCGAACCATCATCCCGGAAAGCCCGCGTTGGCTCGTCATTCACGGCCATGCGAAAAAAGCCGAGGCGATCGTCGGTGAAATCGAGGCGGAATTTTCCGCGCACACCATCGCACTCAGTAAGCCGGAGACGCTCGCGCCGCTGCGCATCAAATCACGCCGCCATACGCCGGTCAGCGCGGTTTTCCGCGCCCTCTTCGTGACATTCCGTCAACGCACGCTCGTCGGCCTGGCGCTGATGGGCGCGCAAAGCTTTTTCTATAATGCGATCTTCTTCACCTATGCGCTGGTGCTGACGACCTTCTATAAGGTGCCGCATCAGAGCGTCGGGCTTTATGTCTTTCCCTTCGCCGCCGGCAACGTGCTCGGGCCGCTGCTGCTGGGGCCGCTCTTCGACAAGGTGGGCCGCAAGCCGATGATTGCGGCGACCTACGGCATCGCCGGCGTGCTGCTGGCCGTCTCGGCCTTTCTTTTTGCCGCCGGCGTGCTCGACGCAAAGACCCAGACCTACGCCTGGATGATCGTCTTCTTCTTCGCCTCGGCGGCGGCGAGCGCCGCCTATCTCACGGTGAGTGAGATTTTTCCGGTCGAGATCCGCGCCTTGGCGATCGCCATCTTCTACGCCGTCGGCACCGGGATCGGCGGCATCGCCGCGCCGATCCTGTTTGGTGCGTTGATCGGCACGAAACAGCGCGGCATCGTGCTCATCGGCTATTTGGTCGGCGCAGCGCTGATGGTCGGGGCAGGGGCGGTGCAGGCGTTTTTTGGCGTCGCCGCGGAGGGCAAATCGCTCGAATCGGTGGCTCAGCCCTTGTCGTCGGACGGCGGCTGAGATTTTTTCTTCGGTCGATCGGCGCGCGGCCCTTCGACGAGCCGCACGATCATGCCGCGGAAGCTGCTTACGTCCTGCTCGGACATGTTCATCCGGTGAAACATGTTGCGCAGGTTGTTCTGCATCACCGGCCGTTTCGCCAGCGGCCGGAAGAAGCCCACGCGTGCGAGCTCGCCTTCGAGGTAATCGAAAAACGAGAGGATCATCTCGCGCGGTGCGGCCGGGGAGCGCTCCGCCGGCTGGAACGGGGGCGCCGCACCATGCGCCGCCTTCATCCATTCATAGCCGACGAGGAGCACGGCCTGGGCAAGGTTGAGCGAAGCATAGGCGGGATTGACCGGAAAGCTCACGATCTTATCGGCGAGCGCGACTTCCTCGTTGGCGAGGCCGGTGCGCTCCGGACCGAAGAGAATGCCGAGCCTTTCGCCGGATGAAAAACGCGATGCCGCCTCTGCCATGGCGGTGTCGGCCGCCAGCACCGGCTTTAATTGGCCGCGTTCCCGCGCCGTCGTCGCAAAGGTGCCGTTGAGATCGGCCACCGCCTCTTCGAGGCTTGCGAAGAGCCTCGCCTGTTCGAGCAGATGCACGGCGCCCGCGGCGGCGGCATAGGCGCCTTTGCGCAGGGCGCCGGTGCGCGGCCAGCCTTCGCGCGGATTGACGAGGCGCAGATCCGATAGGCCGAAATTGGCCATCGCCCGCGCGCACATGCCGATGTTCACGGCAAGCTGCGGCCGCACGAGGATAATCGCCGGGCCGCCCATGAGGCTCGGAATGGTATGATTCGTGCCAGCACCCGTCATCGCCGCTCTCTATAGGCGATCCGCGCCCGAGAGGCGATCTTTCCGCCGCCGCAAGCCGGCGCAAAGTCTATGGCGGCAGCGCTTTTCGCCCTCACTTGCCGGTGCTATAGGGGCCGCGCTCCCTCCGCAATGCCAAAGGTTTTGCCATGAACAAGATCAAGGTCGCAAATCCCATCGTCGAACTCGATGGCGACGAGATGACCCGGATCATTTGGCACCTGATCCGCGACAAGCTCATCCATCCCTATCTCGACGTTCATCTCGATTATTACGATCTCTCGATCGAGAATCGCGACGCCACAAACGACCAGGTCACGGTCGAGGCCGCCCATGCGATCAAGAAGCATGGCGTCGGCGTCAAATGCGCGACCATCACGCCGGACGAGGCGCGCGTCGTCGAATTCAATCTCAAGGAAATGTGGAAGTCGCCGAACGGCACGATCCGCAATATCCTCGGCGGTGTCATCTTCCGCGAGCCGATCATCTGCCGCAACGTCCCGCGCCTCGTGCCGGGCTGGACCGCGCCGATCGTCGTCGGCCGCCATGCCTTCGGCGACCAATATCGCGCCACCGATTTCAAAGTCCCCGGCAAGGGCCGGCTGTCGATCAAATTCGAAGGCGACGATGGCAAAGTCATCGAGAAGGAGGTCTTCAGCTTTCCCGGCGCCGGCGTCGCGATGGCGATGTACAATCTGGACGATTCGATCCGTGACTTCGCGCGCGCCTCGCTGAATTACGGGCTGCTGCGCAAATTCCCGGTCTATCTCTCGACCAAGAACACAATCCTCAAGGCTTATGATGGCCGCTTCAAGGATATTTTCCAGGAAGTTTATGAGAATGAGTTCAAGGCGGATTACATCGCCGCAAAGATCACCTACGAGCACCGGCTGATCGACGACATGGTCGCCTCGGCGCTCAAATGGTCGGGCGGCTATGTCTGGGCCTGCAAGAATTATGACGGCGACGTTCAGTCGGACACGGTGGCGCAGGGGTTCGGCTCGCTCGGCCTCATGACCTCGGTTCTTTTGACGCCGGATGGCCAGACCGTCGAGGCCGAAGCCGCGCATGGCACCGTAACCCGGCATTATCGCGAACATCAGAAGGGCCGCGAGACCTCGACCAATTCGATCGCCTCGATTTTCGCCTGGACGCGCGGCATCGCCCATCGCGCCAAGCTCGACGACAATGCCGAACTCGCCCGGTTCGCCGCCACTTTGGAAAAGGTCTGCGTCGATACGGTCGAATCGGGCTTTATGACCAAGGACCTCGCTCTGCTCGTCGGCGATAGCCAGAAATGGCTCTCGACGACCGGCTTTCTCGACAAGATCAGCGATAATCTGCGCAAAGCGCTCGAAACGCAGGCGGCGGCGTGATGCAGCGCATCAAGGCCATTCTCGCTTCAGCGTTGAAAACACCCTGCGGGCGCAACGAACTTATTGTCTCGCCGGATACATGTCGTTATAAGGCCAGCGATTTCGTTTGAGGTGCGGAGATTCTGGACGTGCCGAATGATGCGATCGATGTTGATTATCGACCGTCGGAAGACGAGCCCTTCATGAATGAGCGGCAGCGCGAATACTTTCGCCGCAAGCTGCTCGCCTGGAAGGACGATATTCTGCGGGAAAGCCGCGAAACGCTCGTCGTTCTGCAGAACGATAACGAGAACCTTCCCGATCTCGCCGATCGGGCTTCGTCCGAAACCGACCGCTCGATTGAATTGCGCGCCCGCGACCGGCAGCGCAAATTGATCGCCAAGATCGACGCGGCGCTCGGGCGAATCGAAGACGGCAGCTACGGCTATTGCGAGGAGACGGGCGAGCCGATCTCGCTCAAGCGGCTCGATGCGCGGCCAATCGCGACGTTCTCGATCGAGGCGCAGGAGCGCCACGAGCGGCGCGAAAAGGTTTATCGCGACGGCTGAGTAGCCGAGCGATGGGGACCGGCCGGGCGCCCTGCGCGCCGCCAAATTGCTTCCTATATCGGGCAGGCGTAGCCTCTCAGCCACCGGCGCAGCGCAAGCTTCGCCATTGCCCTCTCGAGAAAGCAGACGAATGTCCCAGTTGAGCCAGAGCCTGCCGCTCACCCCCTCGGCGGCAGCGCCCGCCAAACCCGGCGGTCCAGCGGTGACCAGCGCCAAACTTGCCAACGGCCTCGAAATCGTGGTGATCCCGGATCATCGCGCCCCGGTCGTCACCCATATGGTCTGGTATCGCAATGGCTCGGCCGACGATCCGGTCGGCAAGTCGGGCATCGCGCATTTTCTCGAACATCTGATGTTCAAAGGGACGAAGGCGCATCCGGCCGGCGAATTCTCCGAACTCATCGCCGATGTCGGCGGTCAGGAGAACGCCTTCACCTCCAATGATTACACCGCCTATTTCCAGCGTGTGCCGAAGGACCATCTGCGCACCTGCATGGATTACGAGGCCGACCGGATGCAGAACCTCGTCCTGACCGACGAGGTCGTGGCGCCGGAGCGCGACGTCGTCCTCGAAGAGCGGCGGATGCGCACCGATTCCGATCCGTCCGATCTTTTGAACGAGGCGGTGCAATCGGCGCTCTTTACCCGCCATCCCTATGGCCTGCCGGTGATCGGTTGGGCGGACGATATTGCCGGCCTGGGCCGCGCCGATGCGCTCGCCTATTACGAGCGCTTCTATACGCCCGAGAATGCCATCCTCGTCGTCGCCGGCGATGTCGAACCGCGCGATGTCGTCGCGCTGGCCGGCGAGGTCTATGGCAAGATTCCGGCGCGCGGCGCGGCGCCGCAGCGCTGGCGGGTGCGCGAGCCAAAGCCGCATGCGCATCGCCAGGTGACGCTTGCTGACGAAAAGGTCGAGCAGCCCTCCTATCAAATCTGCTTCCTCGTGCCGTCCTATAAGACGGCGCCGGGCGAGGCCGAGGCGCTCGAAGTGCTCGCCCATTATCTCGGCGGCGGCCAGGCGAGCCTTTTGTTCCGCACGCTTGTCGTCGAAAAGAAGCTCGCCGTTTCGATCGGCGCCTATTACGGCGGCACCGCGCTCGACGAGACGCGCTTCTATCTCTACGGGATGCCGGCGCCCGGCGTCTCGCTGGAGACGCTCGACGAAGAGATCGCCGCCATCGTTGCAAGCCTGGCCGAAAAGGGCGTCGATGCGGCCGATATCGAGCGCGCCAAGTCGCGGCTCGTCGCCGAGACGATCTATGCGCAGGACAATCAGGCGGCGATGGCGCAATGGTATGGCGCTTCGCTCGCGACCGGCCTTTCGCTTGCCGATATTCAAAGCTGGCCCGAACGGATCGAGGCGGTGACGGCGGATCAAGTCGTCACGGCGGCGCATTGGCTCGACCGCCAGCGCGGCGTCACCGGCCTTCTGCTGCCGGCCGGTCGGGCCGCCTAATTTTTCAGAAAAGCGCCCGATCTAGGCGGAAAGTCTGCGACTTTTCCGGATCGGGCCGGATAGGATATCCCATGACCGATACGCTCAAGAGCGAACCCAAGCCGTCGAATTCCCGTGCTTCGACGGTCCAGCAGGTCGTCTCCCCCGGAGGCATCAGGGCCTGGCTGGTCGAGGATTACACCGTGCCGCTGGTGGCGCTCGAACTCGCCTTTCTCGGCGGCGCGGCGCAGGACCCGCCGGCCTTGCCGGGCGTTGCGACGCTGCTCGCCGGCCTGCTCGACGAAGGCGCCGGGCCGTACGAGTCGGAGGCATTTCATCGCATTCTCGAAGAGAACGCGATCGAGCTCAGCTTTTCGGCCGACCGCGACCTGTTCCACGGGCGTTTGCAGACCCTGGCGCGCAACAAGGCCAAGGCTTTCGAACTGCTCGGCCTTGCCATCGCCCAGGCGCGGCTTGATCCCGAACCGATGGAGCGGGTGAAGAGCCAGATCGCCGCCGGCTTGAGGCGCGAGATCAACGATCCCGATTATGTCGCCAACCGCAGCTTCCGCCGCATCGCCTATGCCGGCCATCCCTATGGCGCGCCGGTGCGCGGTGATCTCGACACCCTCGCGTCGCTGTCGCGGCCGCATATCGCCGATTTCCGCGCCGCCAATTTCGGTCGCGACAATCTGAAGGTCGCCGTCGTCGGTGCGATCGATGCGCCGACGCTCGCCGCCTATCTCGACGATGTCTTCGGCACGCTGCCGGAAAAGGCTTCGCTGCTGCCGGTTCCGGACGTCCTCTTCGCCGGGGCGGGGCGGCGGGAGATCGCCGATATCGATCTGCCGCAATCGACGATCCGCTTCGGCCGGCAGGGGATCGGCCGCGACGATGCCGATTTCATTCCGGCGACCGTCGTCAATCACGTGCTCGGCGGCGGCGTTTTCTCGGCGCGGCTCTTCCGCGAAGTGCGCGAGAAACGCGGTCTCGCCTATTCCGTCTATTCGCAGCTCGCGACGCAGGACCATGCGGCGATGTTCTTCGGCGGCACCTCGACCAAGAACGAGCGCGCCGCCGAATCGCTCGACGTGATCCGCGGCGAGATTTTGAGCCTCGCCGACGCCGGGCCGAGCGCGGAGGAGCTCGACAAGGCGAAGAAATATCTCATCGGCTCTTACGCGCTGCGCTTCGATTCTTCGACCAAGATCGCCGCGCATCTCGTGCGCTTGCAGGCCGAGGGCTACGGCGTCGATTATCTCGACGCGCGCAACAAGCTGATCGAGGCGGTGACGCTGGAGGATGCCAAACGCGCCGCCAAGCGCCTCTTCGGCGACGGATCGCTTTTGGTCGCCGTCGCCGGCCGGCCGGTCGGGTTGTAAGGTCGCGTTTCAACCTTCGCGATTCGGGGATCAATGCCCGTCCGCCGTCTCGATCCCGTCCTTGTCGATCGCATCGCCGCCGGCGAAGTGATCGAGCGGCCGGCTGCCGCCGTGAAGGAACTCGTCGAGAATGCGCTCGATGCCGGCGCGAGCCGCATCGACGTCGCGATCGAGGCGGGCGGCCGGCGGCTCATCCGCGTCATCGACAATGGCCAGGGCATGAGCGCGGGTGACCTCGACCTTGCCGTCGAGCGCCATGCCACGTCGAAATTGGCGGACGGCGATCTCTCGCAGATCGGCACGCTCGGCTTCCGCGGCGAGGCGCTGCCCTCGATCGGCTCGGTCGCGACGCTCGATATTTTCTCCCGCGCCCAGGATGCGCGCGAGGGATGCCATATCCGCGTCGATCAGGGGCTGAAACACAAGCTCGCTCCGGCGGCGCAGCCGCAAGGCACGCGCGTCGAGGTGCGCGAGCTTTTCGCCGCCACGCCGGCGCGGCTCAAATTCCTGAAGACCGACCGCACCGAGGCGCAGGCCGTCGCCGATGCCATCCAGCGCCTGGCGATGGCGCATCCCGCGGTGCATTTCACCCTGTCGGGTCCGGATATTGCGGGCTTCGATTATGCCGCGTGCGGCACCGACGCCGCCGGGCTGTTGCAGCGGTTCACGCAGATTCTCGGCAAGGATTTTCAGGCGAACGCGCTGCCGCTCGATGCGTTGCGCGAGGGGGTCACGCTCTGGGGCTTCGCCGGCCTGCCGACCTGGCACCGTGCCAATGCCAACGGGCAATATTTCTTCGTCAACGGCCGACCGGTGCGCGACAAGCTTTTCGCCGGCGCGGCGCGTGGCGCTTATGTCGATTATCTGCCGGCCGGGCGCTATCCGGCCCTGGCGCTGTTCGTCAGCTGCGATCCGCGCACGGTCGATGTCAACGTGCATCCGGCAAAGGCCGAAGTGCGCTTCCGCGATCCGGGCCTCGTCCGCGGCCTCGTCGTCGGTGCATTGAAACAAACGCTGGAAGGCGCCGGCCATCGCGCGACGCCCGCCAATGGCGCGGCGGCGCTCGATCTGCTCGCCCGCCGTCCAGGCGGCACAAGCGGCTTCGGCGGTTGGTCATCGCCGCGGCCGGCCAATTGGACGCCGGAAAGCTCAACGGCCTATCCGGGGTTTGCCGCCGAAGAGCAAGCGCGCTTCGCCGGCATCGCGCCGAGCACCGACGCGCGGCCGCCATCGCCCATTTCGGAGGCCGCCGACACGCCGCTCGGCGCCGCGCGGGCGCAGATCCATGAAACGTATATCATCGCCCAGACCCGCGACGGCATCGTCGTCGTCGATCAGCATGCGGCGCATGAGCGGCTCGTCTATGAAAAGATGAAAGCGGCGCGCGCCGCCGGCGGCATCGAACGACAGGTGCTGCTCGTGCCGCTCGTCGTCGAGATGGACGAAGCCTCAGTTCATCGCCTTGCCGAGGCGGCGCCCGTGCTCGCCGGGTTCGGCTTGGCGGTCGAAGCCTTCGGGCCCGGCGCGATCCTGCTGCGCGAGCAGCCGAGCATTTTGAAAAACCTCGACGCCGACAGGCTGTTGCGCGATCTCGCTGACATTCTCGCGGAAGATGAGGGCGCGGCTTTGCCGCTCGAGCGTCGGCTCGATCATGTGCTGGCGACGCTTGCCTGTCACAATTCGGTCCGCGCCGGCCGGCGGCTCCTGCCCGAGGAGATGAATGCGCTCTTGCGCGAAATGGAGCGCACGCCGGGGTCCGGCCAATGCAACCACGGGCGGCCGACTTACGTCGAATTGAAGCTCGCCGACATCGAGCGCCTGTTCGGGCGGCGATAGGCGCTAGAGCGTCGGACATTCAAATTGAATCACTCGGCGTTTTTAAGTCTTTCTCATCGCATCGGATTTGTCCGAAAACCGCTTCGCACTTTTCGGTCCGATGCTCTAGCCACAGCTCTCTGTCGCGGCTAGCGCGCTTTCCGGCCGGATGGGTCATCCGGCCGACAAGAAATCGCGCCGTTTCATAATGTTGGAGCATGTTCCTATCGAAAAAGTCGTGCAACTTTTTCGGAACATGCTCTAAGGATCGGCCGTGAACGTTCTTCTCCTCGGCTCCGGCGGGCGCGAACATGCGCTCGCCCATCACATCGCCAAAAGCCCGCTCCTCGGCCGTCTCTTCGCCGCGCCGGGCAATCCCGGTATGGCCGCCGTCGCAACCTGCGTCGCGCTCGATGCCGCCGATGCGCAGGCGGTCATCGATTTCTGCCGGGTGATGGAGATCGGCTTCGTCGTCGTCGGGCCCGAGGCGCCGCTCGTCGCCGGCCTCGTCGATGCTTTGTCCGAAGCCGGCATCAAGGCCTTCGGGCCGCGCCGCGCCGCCGCGCAGCTCGAGGGCTCGAAAGGCTTCACCAAGGACCTTTGCACAGCCTTCGCGATTCCGACGGCGGCGGCGGCGCAATTCACCGATGCCGATACCGCCAAAGACTATATCCGCAGCCGCGGCGCGCCGATCGTCGTCAAGGCGGACGGGCTTGCCTCGGGCAAAGGCGTCGTCGTCGCGCAGAGCGTCGCCGAGGCGGAGGCGGCGGTCGATCAGATGCGCGGCGGCCTGTTCGGCGCGGCCGGGCAATCGCTCGTCATCGAAGATTGTCTCGATGGCGAGGAAGTCTCCTTCTTCGCGCTCTGCGACGGCCGCACGGCGCGCGCCTTCGCCTCGGCGCAGGACCATAAGCGCGTCGGCGAAGGCGATACGGGGCCGAACACCGGCGGCATGGGCGCCTATTCGCCGGCTCCGGTCATGGACGAGGCGCTGACGGCGCGGGTGATGGCCGAGATCGTCGAGCCGGCTTTGCGCGGCATGGCCGAAATGGGCATGCCCTTCCAGGGCGTGCTCTTCGCCGGGCTGATGCTGACGCGCGACGGGCCGAAGCTCATCGAATTCAATGTCCGCTTCGGCGACCCGGAAACGCAGGCGATCCTGCCGCGGCTTCAAGGCGATCTGCTGGCGCTGATGCTCGCCTGCGCCGAAGGCCGGCTGGCTTGGGAACGCTTTTCGTTTTCGGCCCAACACGCGCTGACCGTCGTGCTCGCCGCCGAGGGCTATCCGGGCACGCCGAAGAAGGGCAGCGAAATCCGCGGCCTCGACAAAGCCGCGGCATTGCCCGGCGTCATCATCACCCAGGCGGGAACCAAGCGCGACGGCACGCGCCTCTTGGCCGACGGCGGCCGGGTGCTCAATGTGACGGGCCTCGGAGCGAGCCTTGCCGAGGCGCGCGCCCGCGCCTATGCCGGCGTCGATGCGATCGACTGGCCGGGCGGCTTCTGCCGCCGCGACATCGGCTGGCGGGCGCTGAAGGGGACATAGCCGAGACTGCGATACGCCAGACTCGATCAAGGCGTGGCTTGCGCCCGAACGACCATGATTTTCGTTCCGCCATAGCCGCGCGTTTCGAGAAGCCGGTAGCCGGCCGGCATTTCGATTTCGGCATCGAGGCTTTCTTCGAGAACAACGAGGGCGTCGGCCGTCAGCCATTGGCCTTCGCGCAGCGCGATCAGCGCCTGTTCGCCGAGATGTTGGCCATAGGGCGGATCGAGAAAGGCGAGGTTGAATTTTTCGCCGGGCGGCGCATCGCCGAGCTTGCGCGCATCGCGGCGGAAGATGCGCGTCTCGCCGCCGAGGCCCAAAGCATCGACATTGGCGCGGATGAGCGCGCGGGCCCTGGCCGCATCCTCGACGAAGAGCGCTTTGCGGGCGCCGCGCGACAGAGCTTCGAGCCCCATGGCGCCGGTGCCGGCGAAGAGGTCGATCACCGCGGCGCCGGTGACGGGATCGTCATAGGCATGCGCCAAGATGTTGAAGATCGTTTCGCGCAGCCGGTCGGATGTCGGCCGGATTGCATCGTCGGTCGGGCCGGCAATGCTGCGGCCGCGCAATCGTCCGGCGACGATCCGCATTAGCGTTTGCGCGGCGGGCGGCGCCCGGTTGGCGCAGCACGGCCGCTTTTTTGCGGCCGTTGCGGCCGGCCTGATGGCCGCGGCCGCTCGGATTTCTGCGGACGCTCGGATTTTTGCAGGCGCTCGGTCTTCTGCGGGCGTTCAGTCCTCTGCGGGCGATCGGGTTTGCCGGCCGGGCGCGATTTTTTCGCGGGCTTCGCCGTGACATGGCGTTCGACCGCGACGCTGCGGCCCTTGCGGTCTTCGGTCGTGGCGCGTTCGATCCGCTGGCGCGGCGCGCGCGCGTCGTCGTCGTGCGCGCGCATCGCGGAAATATGTTTGCGCGGGCCGGGCAGGGGACGATGGCGCGGCTTCTCGGGCTCGGGCTCGCGCGTCGGAG
>NZ_CANSHK010000036.1:0-33917 GCF_947646745.1 uncultured Methylovirgula sp.
GTTTTCCAATCGCATCCGATGATCCGAAAACCGCTTCGCACTTTTCGGTCCGATGTTCTCGTTTTCCAATCGCATCCGACGATCCGAAAACCGCTTCGCACTTTTCGGTCCGATGCTTTCGTTTCCAATCGCATCCGATGATCCGAAAACCGCTTCGCACTTTTCGGTCCGATGCTCTGGCCTTTGTCAGCGGCCGGAATTGGGGCATCATGCGCGCTCAACACAGGCAAAGCTCATGAAGTCCATCCTTGTTCCGGTCGAGGCGCATTCCGGCATGGCGGCCGTTCTCGAGACGGCGCGACTGCTGGCGCAGAAATTCGGTAGCTATATCGAGGGCGTCGCGCTCGGCCCCGATTTGACCCAGATCGTCGCAGCGGATTTCTCGCTCGACGGCATCGTCTTCGACGACGCGGTGCGGCGCGACATTTTCGACGAGGCGCGCCAGATATTCGAGAGTTTCATGCATGATTCGGGCATTCCGCCGCATGGTGGCCCGCCTGACGACGCGACGGCGCCGTCCTATGGCTGGCGGCGGCCCAACCTCGTCTCCGACACGGGCGTCGGCGAATATGGCCGGGTCTTCGATATTATCGCGGTCGGCCGGCCGAGCCCCGGCGTCGAGCAGCCGCGCAAATCGACGCTCGAATCGGCGCTGATCGAAAGCGGCCGGCCACTGCTCATCGCGCCGCCGCGGGCGCCCGGCCGGCTCGGCGAAACCATCGCCATCGCCTGGAACCGCAGCCCGGAGACGGCGCGCACCGTCGCCTTCGCCCTGCCGTTGTTGAAGGCGGCGAAAGATGTGCCCGTGTTCACCATTCCAGGCTACAGCTTGAGCGGGCCGGATCACGTTCAACTGGTCGAGAATCTGCAGCGCCATGATGTCCCGGCGCGCGCCGTCGATGTGCATGAAAGCGCAAAGACGCCGGGCCTCGCCGTGCTCGTCACCGCGCGCGCCGTCGGCGCCGACCTGTTAATCAAAGGCGGCTATACGCAAAGCCGGCTGCGGCAATTCATCTTCGGCCGTGCCACCGGCCAGATTCTGGCCGAGGCCAATATCCCGATCTTCATGGCACACTGACCGCTCATTGCCTCCAACCGGCATTCAAGGCTAGGGTTTGGCAATATCCGGCACGGGTTCGAGGGGACGTATGCTGGCGATTTTTAAGACGGGGGCGCGCGTCGCGGCGCTTGGGTTGCTGACGCTCGCGGGCGCGTGCCAAAAGGAAAACACCTTCGTGCCGCCGCCCCCGCCCAAGGTCGGCGTCGCCTATCCGCTCGAAAAAGCGGTCCAGCCTTATCTCGAGGCAACCGGCAATTCGACGGCGATCAACAGCGTCAATCTCGTCGCGCGCGTGCAAGGCTTCGTCCAAGAGATCGAATATAAAGACGGCGCCGCGGTCAAAAAGGGCACGCCGCTCTTCATCATCGAGCCTGAGCCCTACAAGCTGAAGGTCGATCAAGCCAAAGCCGCGCTCGACGGCGCCAAAGCGCAGCTTCTGCAATCGCAGACCGAATTCGGCCGTCAGCAGGCGCTGGCCTCGCGGCAGATTTCGACACAGGCGACGCTCGACCAGGCGCGCGCGACCCGCGACCTCAATCAGGCGACCGTCGAACAGGACGAGGCCAATCTCGAACAGGCGCAGATCAATTATGGCTATACGCAAGTCGTAGCGCCCTTCGACGGCACGGTGACGCAGCGCCTCGTCTCGATCGGCGAACTCGTCGGTGTCAGTTCGCCGACGCAGCTTGCAACGATCTATCAGCTCGATCCGATCTGGGTGAATTTCACCATCAGCGAGCGCGACGTGCAGACGATCCGCGCGTCGATGGCAAAACACGGCATCACCACCGCCGACATCGTCGGCAAGGTGCCTGTCGAGGTCGCGCTGCAGACCGACCACGGTTTCCCCTACAAAGGCGTGATCGATTATGTCGCGCCCAACGTCGATCCTTCGACCGGCACGCTGAACGTCCGCGGCATTCTCGACAACAAGAACCACCAGCTGCTGCCCGGCTATTTCGTCCGGGTCCATGTGCCCCTCGGCACGGCCAACGCGCTGCTCGTGCCGGAAGAAGCCATCGGCGCCGATCAAAGCGGCCGTTATGTGCTCGTCGTCAACGCCGACAATATTGTCGAACAGCGCAAGGTGACGATCGGCGAGACCTTCGGAGGCTTGCGGCGGATCGAATCAGGGCTCACGCCGAAGGATAAGGTCATCGTCGTCGGGTTGTTGCGTGCGGCGCCCGGGCAGAAAGTCGAGCCGCAATTGCAGACGCTGCCCGGCAGCGACGCCAAATAGGCCGCGCGATGATTTCGAAATTCTTCATCGACCGGCCGATCCTCGCCAATGTCATCGCCATCCTGACCCTCGTGATCGGCGGCGTCGCTCTGTTCAGCCTGCCGGTCGCCGAATATCCCGACATCACCCCGCCGACGATTCAGGTGACGACTAATTACCCCGGCGCCAGCGCCAAGACCTTGGTCGAGACGGTGGCACAACCGATCGAACAACAGGTCAACGGCGTCGAAGGCATGATTTACATGCAATCGACCAGCGCTTCCGACGGCAGCTATACGCTGACCGTGACCTTCA
Organism: uncultured Methylovirgula sp.; assembly: GCF_947646745.1. Lineage (NCBI taxonomy): Bacteria > Pseudomonadati > Pseudomonadota > Alphaproteobacteria > Hyphomicrobiales > Beijerinckiaceae > Methylovirgula > uncultured Methylovirgula sp. Next base: position 2,595 of record NZ_CANSHK010000036.1, read on the forward strand.
AGATCGGCACCGACATCAATTTCGCGCAGATCCTGGTGCAGAATCGCGTCGCTTCGGCGCTCGCCTCGCTGCCGCAGGCCGTCCAGTCGCAGGGCGTCACGGTCCAGAAGAAATCGACCGCGGTCCTCCTCTTCGTCACGCTCTATTCGCCCGACTCGCGCTACAATTCGCTCTATCTCGCCAATTACGCGACGATCCATCTGAAGGATGAACTCTCGCGCGTGCCGGGCGTCGGCAATGTCAACGTCTTCGGCGCCGGCCAATATGCCATGCGCATCTGGCTCGACCCCAACAAATTGCATGCGCGCTCGCTGACGACGCAGGATGTCATCTCCGCCGTGCAGCAGCAAAACGAGCAGGTGACCGCCGGCCAGCTCGGCATGCCGCCGGTGAAGGCCGGCCAGGCATTCCAATACACGCTGAACGTCGCCGGCCGCCTCGACGATGTGCGCCAGTTCGAGAACATCATCGTCAAGACAGGCGCCAACGGTGCCGTGACGCGCATCCGCGACATCGGCCGTGTCGAACTCGGCGCGCAGACCTATAGCCAGGCCTTTTCACTCGACAATCAGCCTGCCGCCGGCATCGCCGTCTACCAATTGCCCGGCGCCAATGCGCTCGAGGTCGAACGCGCCGTCGATGCCAAGATGAAGCAATTGGCGAAGGATTTCCCGAAAGGGCTCGTCTATTCGGTGCCCTTCGACACGACGACCTTCGTCCAGGCCTCGGTCGAGGAAGTCTATAAGACCTTGATCGAAGCGGCGCTGCTGGTGCTCGTCGTCATTCTGGTCTTCCTGCAGGATTGGCGCGCGATGCTGGTGCCGGCGACCACCGTGCCGGTGACGATCATCGGCGCCTTCGCCGCCATGGCGGCGCTCGGCTTCAGCATCAATCTCTCGACGCTCTTTGCGATCATTCTGGCGATCGGCATCGTCGTCGACAACGCGATCGTCGTCGTCGAAGGCGCCGCACACCATATCGAAGCGGGACTGACACCGCACGACGCCGCCATCAAGGCCATGCAGCAATTGCTCGGGCCGATCCTCGGCATCACGCTCGTGCTGATGTCGGTGTTTTTGCCGGCTGCGTTTTTGCCTGGCCTGACCGGGCGCATGTATGCGCAATTCGCGCTGGTCATCGCGGCGACGGCGTTGATCTCGGCCGTCAATGCGATCACCTTGAAGCCGACGCAATCGGCGCTCTGGCTGCGTGCGCCGAAACCGCCCAATGAGCGCAACGTTCTCTCGCGCGCGTTCAACCATGTCTATGGACGGGCCGAAGCCGGCTATATGTGGCTGATCCGGCACCTCACCGCCCATAGCCACGTAACCGTCGCGATCGGCCTCGTCATCGTCGTCGCGGCGATCTACGGCATCGCCCGGATTCCGACAGGCTTTCTACCGCTCGAGGACCAAGGCTATTTCATCGCCGCGGTCCAATTGCCCGACGGCGCTTCCCTCGAGCGCACCGAAGCGGCGATGAAGGATGTTGCCGACGTCCTCGCCAAAGTCGATGGCGTCGAGCATGTCGTCACCGTCTCGGGCGTTTCGGTCCTCGACAACAGCGCCAGCCTCGCCAATGCCGGCGTCGCCTATATCATTTTGAAGCCTTGGAACGAGCGCGGCACGAAGCTCGGCCTGCTGCCGATGTATATGAGCCTCAATTCGGCGCTGGCGAAGCTCGAAGAGGCGCGCATCACGGTCGTGCCGCCGCCGCCGATCCAGGGCGTCGGCAATGCCGGCGGCTTCACCTTCCAGCTTGAACTGAAAGACGGCAGTTTCGATCTGGCGAAACTGCAGAGCATCACCAACACCGTCGTCGCGGCTGCCGCCGGCCAGAGCGCATTGCAGCACGTCTCCTCGCCGTTCCGCGCAACCGTGCCGCAGCTCGCCGTCGACGTCGATCGCACCAAGGCGGAAAGCCTGCACGTCACCGTACAGCAGGTGTTCGACACGCTGACGTCCTATCTCGGCTCGACCTATGTCAACCAATTCAACAAATTCGGTCATACCTTCCAGGTCTATACGCAGGCGGATTCGCAGTTCCGCGTCAATGCGATGGATGTCGAAAACCTGCCGGTGCGCAATCAGAACGGCGACATGATTCCGCTCGGCACGATCGTCCATCTGGAACCCGATGTCGGCCCGTCCCTGATCAGCCTCTACAATCTCTACCCGTCCTCGACGATCATTGGCATGCCCGCCGCAGGCTATAGCTCCGGCCAATCGATGAACCTGATGGAACAGGTTGCCGACAACGAGCTGCCGCGCGGCACCGGCTATGATTGGACGGCCATGTCCTATCAGGAGAAGATCGTCGGCTATCAGATGTTTCTGGCTTTCGGCCTGGCCCTGCTGCTCGTCTATCTCGTGCTGGCGGGGCAATATGAAAGCTGGCTCTTGCCGCTCGCGGTCATCCTCGCAGTGCCGCTGTCGCTGGTCGGCCCGGTGTCGGTCTTCACGGCACTGAAGATCGACAATAATCTCTACGTGCAGATCGGTCTCGTGCTGCTGATCGCGCTATCGGCCAAGAATGCCATCCTGATCGTCGAATTCGCCCGCGACCTGCACAATGAAGGCAAGGATATCATCGAGGCGGCGCGCGAGGCGGCGCAGGCGCGCTTCCGGCCGATTCTCATGACTTCTTTCGCCTTCATCCTGGGCGTCGCGCCGCTCGTCGTTGCCGAAGGGGCCGGCGCGAATGCGCGCAAATCGATCGGCATCACGGTCTTCACCGGGATGCTGGCTTCGACCTGCCTGGCCGTTCTCTTCGTGCCGGCTTTCTACGTCCTGGTACAGACGATCCAGGACCGCCGCAGAAAAGAAAAACAGCCGCCGGCCGCGCCGGATCCTGCGGCTTAGCTCCCGCCCGCCGCCCGCAGGCGCGAAACGCCGCACCTCTTGACCTCGATGTAGCCAAGGCTACATTAAGGTGCAAGGCGAACATTCTGCCGGGCAGTCGGGATTGGCAATGACGGACCAAGCATGTGCGCGGCTGACATTATCGGAGCGGACGACCGCGGCGATCGCCGACGTGCTCGCCGGCCGCCGGTTGAGGCTCGCCGATGCCTTGCTCTTCGGCGGTCCCGCCGTCATCGCCTCGATCGCCTATATGGACCCCGGCAATTTCGCCACCAACATCCAGGCCGGCGCGCGCTACGGCTATGCGCTGCTTTGGGTCGTGGTCCTCGCCAATCTCATCGCCATGCTGTTCCAGGCTTTGTCGGCCAAGCTCGGCATCGTCACCGGCAAAAATCTCGCCGAACTCAGCCGGGCGCATTTCCCCAGGCCTGTCGTCATCATCATGTGGATCGTGAGCGAGATCGCGGCGATGGCGACCGATCTCGCTGAATTTCTCGGCGGCGCGATCGGCTTGTCGCTTCTGCTGCATCTGCCGCTCATCGTCGGCATGGCCGTGACCGCGCTCGTCACCTACAGCATTCTGCTCGTCGAAAAGAACGGCTTCCGGCCGATGGAGCTCGTGATCGGCGTGCTCGTGGCGACCATCGCGCTCTGCTATGTGATCGAAGTCTTCATTGCACCCGTCGCTTGGGGCGCGGCGGCCTATCATTCCGTCGTGCCGTCAGTGCCCGACGCGGCGGCGCTGACCATCGCCGTCGGCATCATCGGCGCGACGGTGATGCCGCATGCCATCTATCTGCATTCCGGCCTCACGCAAAACCGGTCTCCGGCGCGCAAGGAAAGCGAGCGGCGGCGGCTCGTCCGATTCTCCAATATCGAAGTGCTGATCGCGCTTGCGGTCGCCGGCCTCGTCAACATGGCGATGGTGATGATGGCGGCAGCCGCCTTCCACGCCGGCCATAGCGATGTTGCGGAGATCGAAACCGCCTATCATACGCTGTCGCCGCTGCTTGGACCGCTGGCGGCGGGAATCTTTCTCGTCTCGCTGCTCGCCTCGGGCATTTCGAGCTCTGCCGTCGGCACGATGGCCGGGCAGATGATCATGCAGGGCTTTGTCGGCTTTCGCATCCCGATTTGGGTGCGCCGCCTCGTCACGATGATTCCGGCTTTTGTCGTCGTCGCGCTCGGCGTGAACGCGACGCAATCGCTCGTCCTCAGTCAGGTCGTGCTGTCGATCGCCCTGCCGGTGCCGATGATCGCTCTCGTCCTGTTCACGCGCCGCGCCGACATCATGGGGCCTTTTGCCAATAGCAAACTGACCGATGCCGCGGCGATTTTGGGCACGATCGTGATTGTGATTCTCAATACGATTTTGCTCTTGCAGACCGTGGGCGTCGGCATTCCGGGCCTGTCATCAAGTTGATATACACAGCATCGATTTATTTAGAAGCATTCTTGCCCAATTCTTAGAATAGTTCCTTTCTCGTCGGCAATTATTGACTGGCGAATATTTGGGCCATAACCGTCGTCCGAGATTGAAATTCTTGCCGCGGGGGCCGCAAGGGATGCGCTGCTTAACTCGTCGATCATCGCAAATGGAACCATCGCGAATTGGTCCATCGAGAATCGTATCCGTGAGAACGGTCGAAGACCGGCGCCGGGCGCGTCAGCTCGGTCTCGCCACCGGGGCAGTCAGCGCGCTGCTTTTCGCGACTGCGGCGCGGGCCGATTCTTCGCCGCCGGTTGCGCCCCCGCCAACCTTCAGCTTCGGCGATCTTTTCGCCCCGTCGCGCACGACGCTGCTCGGCGATGCCGGCGGCCTGCGGCCGCTGCTTGCAAAATATGGCATCACCTTCACGCTCTTCGAGGAGAGCGAGGTCTTCGGCAATGTCAGCGGCGGCTTCAAGCGCGGCGCCGACTATGACGGCGTGACGACGCCGACGGTGATGCTCGACACGAGCAAGGCCTTCGGCTGGACCGGCGGCATGTTCGAGGTCAGCGGCTTACAGATTCACGGCTCGAATCTCAGCGCCAAGAACCTTGGTGCCTTGCAAACCGTGAGCGGACTTGAAGCTGCCGATTCCACGCGGCTCTGGGAGCTCTGGTATCAGCAGACGCTCGGCAACACGGGCTGGGACGTCAAGGTCGGCCAGCAGAGCCTTGACCAGGAATTCATCGTCAGCGCCCAGTCACTGCTCTTCCTCAACACGTCGATGGGCTGGCCGCTGATCCCGTCCGTCGATCTTTATGCTGGCGGTCCGGCCTATCCTCTGTCGTCGCTTGGCGTGCGCCTGCATGGCCAAGTTGTGCCGAACGTGACGGCGCTCTTGGGCGTCTTTGATGACAACCCGCCCGGAGGCCCCTTCAACAATGATTCGCAATTGCGCGGGCCCGAAGCCAACGGCGTGCGTTTCAGCCTCAATACCGGCGCGCTCGCCATCGGCGAATTGCAATATGCGCTGAATCCGGCGCCAACCGACCCGAAGGCGAAAGCGAGCGGCCTGCCCGGCACCTACAAGCTCGGCGTCTGGTACGATACGGCGCCGTTCCCCGACCAGAGAGTTGGCACCGACGGATTGCCGCTCGCCGATCCCGCGAGCAATGGCGTCGCCGTCGCGCATCGCGGCAATTATGGATTTTACGGCATCGCCGATCAGATCATCTGGCAGCCCGATCTTTCCGCACCGCGCGCGCTCGGTGCCTTTATCCGCCTGATGGGTGCGCCGCTCGGCGATCGCAATCTCATCACCTTGAGCGCCAATGGCGGCCTGACGCTCAAAGCGCCATTCCAAGGACGCGACGGCGACATTGTCGGCCTCGGCTTCGGCTACGGCCTCATCTCCGGCGGCGCGCGCGGTTTCAACATTGACCAGGCTGTTTATGCGCCGGCCGGAACGCTGTCGCCGATCCGCTCCTCGGAAACCTTTATCGAGACCTTCTACACGATCAACCTTGCGACCTGGTGGCAGATCACGCCCGACTTCCAATACATCTTCAATCCGGGCGGCGGGATCGTGAATCCCTTGGCTCCGAACACGCTTGTTCATGACGAGGCGGTGTTCGGCGTCCGCACCACCATCGCCTTTTAGAACTTCGAATTCCACTGCCGCGCCGAAACACCCGCGCGGCGCCGCTTTGACGACTGTGAGTGACGAGAATGCGTATGAACGGAAGCGCTAAAACCTATCTCTGCTGGCTTTCGCTGGTCTCCGCGGCGGCCTTTGCGACGCCGGTCGCGGCCAACCCGCCGAGCTTTCTCGACACATTGAAAAAGACCACGACGCTCGCCTCGACGGTCCCGGCCAATGGCGATGTTAATCCTTATGCGCTGATCGTGGCGCCCGTCTCGATCGGCAAGATCGAAAAGAACGATGTGCTCGTCGACAATTTCAACGACCGGAACAATTTGCAGGGCGTCGGAACGACCATTGTCGACTATAGACCGGCGACGGGCGCGATCACTTTGTTCGCTTCGGTGCCGAAGACTTTGGCCGCCTGCCCCGGAGGCGTCGGCCTGACAACGGCAATGGCCGTGTTGAAATCGGGCTATGTGATCGTCGGCAGCCTGCCTTCGACCGACGGTACGTTCAAGACCGCGGGCCCCGGCTGCCTCATCGTCTTTGATGCCAATGGCAAGTTCATCAAGACCTTCGCCGGCGGCCCTATCGACGGCCCGTGGGGCAATACGGCGCTGGTCGATCATGGCGACACTGCGACACTCTTCGTCTCGGAAATCGGCGCCGGCAAAGTGCCTGCGGCAGCGCAAGCCGGCAAGCTCGCCTCGGTCATCCGCATCGATCTCGCGATCGGCACGGACGGCCCCTCGATCACGAAGGAGACGGTGATCGGCGACGGCTTCGGCGAGCGCGCCGACAAGGACGTGTTCGTCATCGGCCCGACCGGCCTCGTCCTCGAAGGCGATACGCTTTACGTGTCCGACGCGGTCGGCAATGCGGTCAACGCTATTCCGCAAGCCTTGACCCGAACGACAAGCGCCGGCACCGGTACGGTGATTTCCAAGGATGGAAAGTTCAAGCGCCCCTTGGCGCTGGAGAAGGCGCCGAACGGCGACCTCTTGGTGATCAATGCGCTCGACGGCGAGATCATCGAACTCGATCCGGCGACGAAGGCGCAGGTCGCTGCGCGCTGGATCAACACCAACCGCGCGCAGACGCCGCCGGGCAGCGGCAATCTGTTCGGCGTTGCCCTGACGCCCGACGGCAAAGGCATTTATTTCGTCAATGACGACGTCAATACGCTGGCCGTCGCGCGCTAATTTCGACCTGTTCTAATCTACTGGTTTTTCAGCAGAATCCGGTGGCGGCCGCGACAAAAATCATCTACCGCCTGGGCCGAGACCGCGCGGCGCGCAGAAGCGCCGCGCTCATGACAAAGTGCCGAACTGTCGGCGAAGCATCGACGAGTTTAATATGAGCAAGTCCGGCAAGGACATGAACAATTCGCGGCGAAACTTTCTTGTCGCCGCCGGTGGCGCGTTGGCAGCCGGCGGCATCGCCGCCCATGCGCCCGCCGCAGCGGCACCGGAATTAGGCACCGCCAAGCCGGCCGCGCCGAGCGATGACATCGAGCCGTTCTACGGCCTGCATCAGAGCGGCATTGCGACGCCGGCGCAGACCCAGACTTACTTTGCCGTGTTCGATCTGCAGACCGAAAAGGTCGACGACGTGAAAGCGTTGTTGCGGCGCTGGACCGACGTCGCCGCCAGACTTTCGACCGGAACCACGGATCTTTCGCCGACGCCCGCTGTGCTGAAGACGGACAGCGGCGAAGCTCTCGGGCTTGGCCCCAGCCGGCTGACCTTGACCTTCGGCTTCGGCGCCGGGCTTTTCGACAAGGCGGGCAAGGATCGCTACGGCCTCAAGAGCAGGAAGCCGGAGGCGCTGATCGATCTGCCCTATTTCAACGGCGACCAATTGATCGACGGTCATACCGGCGGCGATCTCTCGGTTCAGGCCTGCGCCAACAATCCGCAGGTCGCCTTCCATGCGGTCCGCCAATTGGCGCGCGAAGCGCAGGGCATCGCGACGATCCGCTGGGCGCAGAGCGGCTTCTCCGCCCAATATGGCGACAAGGCCCCGCGCAATCTGATGGGCTTCAAGGACGGCACGATCAATCCGGCGACGCCGATCGATTACGATCGCTTCGTCTGGGCCGGCGATGAAGGCCCGGCATGGATGCGCGGCGGCAGCTATGTCGTCGCCCGTGTCATTCGCATCGCGCTCGAACATTGGGATCGTATGGATCTCGATTATCAGGAGCAGACGATCGGGCGGCATAAATTTTCCGGCGCGCCGCTCGGCGGCGCGAAGGAAGCCGATCCGCTTGATCTCAGCGCGGCGGACAAGGACGGCAATCCGCTGATTCCGGCGACGGCGCATGCGCGCATCGCTGCCGCGCAGATGAACGACGGCATGCAGATCCTGCGGCGCGGCTATTCCTATAACAATGGCGCGACCTTTGTCGCAGAACGCTGGCCGCCCTGGCATCAAGGCATCGAATATGATGCCGGCTCGCTCTTCGTCTGCTATCAGCGCGATCCGCGCACCGGCTTCGTCAAGATTTTCGACAAGCTGTCGAAGCTCGATGCGATGAACCAGTTCATCACGCATATCGGCAGCGGCGTGTTTGCTTGTCCGCCGGGCATCGCGCCGGGCGGCATGATCGGCGAACGATTGTTCGGCGCCTAGAGCGGGATGCGAAAAAGTGTCCGCGGTTTTTCGCAAGAAATCTCGCTCTAAACTTTTAGAATCGATCACGTTTATGCTTTCGGATCGATTCGATCCGAAAGCATTGTGATCTTGAGCGGCTACGCTCGGGAATTTTTCCCGCGACGGCTTCCAAAGTTTCTCGAAAGAAGCGAGAAGACTTGCCGCGGGGCGCGCTGTAGAAGGGCAGCGGACCGGGGAAGAACCAAGATGTCGCTCAATCGCGCGAATATTGCTGTGCGCTGATTGACCCCGGACATATTGCCACGCAAGCTGGCAAGCCATCGGGCGGGAAGGCAAAAAACAGGGATGGAATTCATGTTTGATGCGCGTCGCGTTAAGGCCCGGTTCGGCAGATTCGCTCTCCCCGCACTCTTCACCCTAATCGCAATCCCGACCTTATGCTTCGCGCAGGCGCCGGCGCCGCAAACCGCTCCGAACGCCGCAGCCGCAGCATCGGCGCCCGCGGCGACGCCTTCGCCAAGTCAGCCCCCCCTGCAAGCGGCGCCGGCCGCGCCACAAGCTGCGCCAGCCTCGAAACCGGCTGCGCCGGCAAGCGTGTCAGCAAGCAAGCCCGCAAGTCAGCCGGCAAGCGAGGCGCCAAGTCAGCCCGTCATGGCCGCGGAGCCGTCCCTCTCGATCACCGCCCACCTGCTGCCGCAAAATCTCTCGCCGTGGGGCATGTTCCTCAACGCCGATATCGTCGTGAAAGTGGTGATGGTCGGCTTGGCGCTGGCTTCGCTTGCGACCTGGACGGTCTGGCTCGTCAAGAGCCTCGAGCTTTTGACGGCCAAGCAAAATGCCCTGAAGCAGCTTGCCATTCTGGCGCATGCGGCGACGCTGGATGCGGCGCGCGCCGATCTCGGCCATGGCAGGGGCCCGGTGGTGCGAATGGTCGATGCCGCGGCAGCCGAAGTCGATCGTTCGGCCGATCTCAATGCCGATGGAATCAAGGAGCGCGCGGCGGCGCTGATCGAACGCATCGAGGCGCGCGCCGGGCGCGCGGTCAATCGCGGCACCGGCATCCTCGGAACGATCGGTTCGACCGCCCCCTTCATCGGCCTCTTCGGCACGGTCTGGGGCATCATGAACAGCTTCATCGGCATTTCGAAGACGCATACGACCAATCTCGCCGTCGTCGCGCCGGGCATCGCCGAAGCCTTGCTTGCCACGGCATTCGGCCTCGTCGCCGCCATTCCGGCGGTCATCATCTACAATGTCTTCGCCCGCAGCATTTCGGGCTACAAGGCCATTCTTGGCGATGCGGCGGCGGAAATCCTGCGCCATGTCTCGCGTGATCTCGACCGCGGTGCTCCCTCGGTCAGCGAGAATTGGCACGTCGTCGGCATGCGCCGCCCGGCGGAGTAAGTGCGATGGCCGTCAAGCTCTCGACGGGCGACGATTCGCTCGAAGAAAATCATGACATCAACGTTACGCCGTTCATCGATGTCATGCTTGTGCTGCTCATCATCTTCATGGTCGCGGCGCCGCTGTCGACGGTCGATGTTAACGTCGATTTGCCGGCTTCGACGGCGCAGGCGGCGCAGCGGCCCGATAAGCCCGTTTTCGTCACAATCAAGCCGGACCTCACACTCGCCGTCGGCGAGACGGCGGTGAGCCGCGATGGCCTCGCAGCCGCGGTGAGTGCGGCGACGGGCGGCGACACGCAGCAACGCATTTTTCTGCGCGGCGATAAGACGATCGCCTATGGCAATGTGATGGACATGATGAACGTGCTGCGCAAGGCCGGCTATCTGAAGATCGCGCTGGTCGGTCTCGATGCGTCGCAGGCGCCGGACCAAAGCGGAGCCGCGTCCCCTTCGGCACCATGAGCTTTGCCCAAACCATATTGCCGCCGCGAGAACACTCCGGCTGGCATCGCTGGGGCATAGCGGCGCTGATCGTCGTCGCCGTGCATGTGGCGCTTCTCATCGCTTATCTCGTGACGCGGCCGGAAGAGCGCCCGCCCGGCGCGCCGCCCGATGCCGTGATGATCGATCTCGCGCCCGTCGCCGTCGCGCCGCCGCCGCAGGACGAGGTCGATACGCCGCCGCAGCCTGATCAAGTGGAGCCGGATCAGCCGCCGCCGCCGACGCCCACTATTCCGCCGCCGCCGAACACGCCGCCGCCAACCAACGACACGACGGCGCCGCTCGAGCCTGACGTGCAGCCGGCCCCGCAGGCGGAAGTCGTGATGTCGGCACCGCCGCCGCCCCCTCCGCCGAAGCCCGTCGTCGAAAAAACGACGAAGACGCCAAAGCCTGCCCACCATCTGCCCAAACCACAGCGGCGGATGAAATCGACACGCGCCGATCTCAAACATGCCGAGCGCCAAGCGGCTCCTGCGGCCGGCCTCAACGGCGCCGCCGTCGCCGACTGGAAGAGCGAGATCGTGATGCGGATCATGGGCGCCAAGGAATATCCGGAGGAGGCGCGCTCGCAAGGCCTTGGCGGCACCGCTCTCGTTGCGTTTTCGGTCAGCCGCAGCGGCGCCATCCATGGCGTGCGTCTCGCCCGAAGCGCCGGATCTTCCATCCTCGACCGGGCGGCAGTCGCGACGGTCCAGCGCGCCAATCCGGTGCCGCCGGCGCCGGCGGGCGTCAACGGCGGATCATTTACCGTGCCGATTCATTTCAGCGTCGGGCACTAAAGCGCAAACCGGCTTCACATGATCTTTGACGCGGCGTGCTGAACTGGCGTAAGTCCTCGCCGGACCGTCGCCGGCTGGCTCTTGGCGCGACATTCGCAAGGCGGCGATATTCGCTCTGGCGGCCGCGCCCCGCCGTACCTCATTCGGGTAAGACCCATGGCTGACATCAAGAAAGTCGGAATTATCGGGGCCGGGCAGATGGGTGCCGGCATTGCGCAGGTCTGTGCCGTCGCCGGTTTCGACGTGGCGCTGAACGATATTTCCGAAGAGCGGATCGACCACGGGCTCGCGACGGTGAGCGGCAATCTCGCCCGCCTCGTCGAACGCAAGCAGATCGATGAGGCTGCGGTGCAGACGGCCCTGAAGCACGTCAGCCGCGCCGCCGACTACGACGCCTTCGCCGATTGCGATCTGGTCATCGAGGCCGCGACGGAAAGCGAGCCGGTCAAGCATTCGATCTTTCATAAACTGTCGCCGAGCCTGAAACCCGGCGCGATGCTTGCGACCAACACCTCATCGATCTCGATCACGCGGCTTGCCGCGGCGACCGACCGGCCGGAGCAGTTCATCGGCATCCATTTCATGAATCCGGTGCCGCGGATGCAGCTGGTCGAATTGATTCGCGGCATCGCCACGGACGACGCGACCTTCAATGCGGCCAAAAAGCTGATCGCCGCGCTGGGCAAGTCGGCGATCGTCTCGGAGGATTTTCCTGCCTTCATTGTCAACAGAATTCTGCTGCCGATGATCAACGAAGCGATCTATACGCTTTACGAAGGTGTCGGCTCGGTCGACGCGATCGACACCGCCCTGCGGCTCGGCGCCAACCATCCGATGGGCCCGCTGCAGCTCGCCGATTTCATTGGTCTCGACACCGTGCTTTCGATCATGCAGGTTTTGCACGAGGGGCTCGCTGATTCGAAATATCGGCCCTGCCCATTGCTGGTGAAATATGTGGAAGCCGGCTGGCTCGGCCGCAAAACCCAACGCGGCTTTTACGACTATCGCAGCGGCACGCCCGTGCCGACCCGCTGAGCTGTCCCGCCCAGACTTTAAAGCTTCGCCACCGTCTCGTTCACAGGCCCGTCATGCGGGCATGACAGACAGATTCGGTCGATTTGCCATTATGCGTGAGGTGATTTAGAGGAGTTCCGGCGGTTTGCGGAAGCCGCGCTGTGCCGCCGAGGGATTTGAGGGGTCGCTTAGGGTCTTAGCCAGTACGCGTTGAAGGGTCAGGTTTGCGCCACTGGCGAATGAGGTGCAAGGTTTGACAGTCCACTGCCAACCCACGGTTTCACCGGAAGGTTGTCCGGCTCTCGTGCTTAACGCCGATTTCCGGCCGTTAAGCTATTATCCTCTGTCCCTCTGGTCCTGGCAGGACGCGATCAAGGCGGTGTTTCTCGACCGCGTCAACATCGTCTCCCATTACGACCGCACCGTCCGCAGCCCGAGCTTTGAAATGCGGCTGCCCTCGGTCGTCTCGCTCAAGACCTATATCAAACCCTCGCGGCATCCGGCATTCACTCGGTTCAACGTCTTTCTGCGCGACCGCTTCTCCTGCCAATATTGCGGCGCGCGCGAGGAATTGACCTTCGACCATGTCGTGCCGCGCTCGAAAGGCGGCACGACGACCTGGGAAAATGTCGTCGCCGCCTGCTCCGGCTGCAATCTGCAGAAAGGCGACCGGCTGACGAGCGAAGCCCATATGTGGCCGGCGCGGCATCCCTATCAGCCGACAGTCGCCGACCTGCATCAGAACGGCCGGCTGTTTCCGCCCAACTATCTGCACGATAGCTGGATGGACTATCTCTATTGGGATTCGGAACTCGAGCCGTAATCCCGGCGAGCCTCACTCCCTTCTTCTAGATCACTTACCGCATCCCTCTGCCCGTCGTGTCCAGAGCATGCTGGCATTTTGCCGATACATCCTTGTAATGCGCTTCAAGACAATTGCGCACCTCCCCACGTCCATGTCTCAAGCCTGCGCAATATTTTGCTATGTCGGCCACGCATGCTCTGCCAACTGGCCCATATTGAGCCGTGGCAACTCCGCCCGCCATGAGCGCCAAAAGAACAATGGTTGTAATTGTAATATGCTTCACGCGCGCTCTCCTTCGGAATTTGGGAATTTGACGCACGAGCGACGACCACGCTCCACCTGCCAAAATCAATATGTGTAAACCCGCCCTCTGGAGTCTTTGATCGAGGTCAATATCGGCCTGGATCCTCGCGAACGGTTGGACATCGAGAGGCGTCCAACTGGACGCGGAAGAATCGGCTTATCTAGCGAGCGCGACCAGCACAGCGATCGCGATGGCGACAAAATCCTCGAGAATCGCTGCCGGACGATCGTGTCCGAACATGCGGGCAAGCCGGCTTCGCGCGGCCGCGCCGCCCAAGGTGCCGATCACCGCGCCGATGGCGCCGGCGACAAGCCCGACGACCCAGTTGCCGCTCGGAATGCCAAGGACCGCGCCGGCGAATGCGCCTGTCACGATTCGGGTTGCGAACTGGGGTGGTATCTTGCGGCTCGGAGTCGACGGCAATTGATCGGCGACCAGTTCTGCGGCCGCGATCACCGAGAAAATGTAAGGCGCCCAACGATAACCGAGAAAAGCGAGCCGCGTGCCCGAGAGGTCGAGATGGCCCGTTGCGGCCATCCAACTCACCGCCGCGAGCGGTATCATGGCGCGAAGGCCCGCGACGATACCGATAAGCAGCGCGAAAAGAATGATGCTCATTGTTCACTCTCCTTTTGCAGCCCGCTCGATCAGGGCGGCGACGTCGGCCGGATGCGACACAGGAGACGCATGGCTCGACGCAAGCGTCACAGCCTTTGCCTTCATGCGTTGGGCAAAGAAGGCTTCGGCCTGAGGCGGAATCATGAGGTCGTTGGCCGAAATCGCATAATAGGTCGGCTTCAGATGCCAGGCGGCAATGGCAGCCGGAGTGCCGAAGGCTGCGCCACTGATCGGCCGCTGCTTGTTGGCCAGTTCTTCCCCCTCCGCGGTGGGCACATCGCCGACGAAGACATGCGGATAAGCCGCGGGGTCGATGGATAGGAAGCCCCTGGCGTCGGGTCGAATCGCCTTCAGACCTTCGGTCGGCGGTCCGTTGCTCGTCAGCGCCTTGAGGGTCTCCCCCTTGTCGGGTGCGAAAGCCGCGACATAGACCAGCGCCTTGACTTTGGGGTCGTCGCCGGCTTCGCCGATCACAACACCACCCCAGGAATGACCAACCAGCACGGTCGCCCCCTGCTGGGCTTCCAGCACCCTGCGAGTCGCCGCGACATCGGCCTCAAGTGACGTCAGTGGAATGTCGACTTCGGTGACCTTGAAGCCCTTCTCGCGCAGCAGATGGGCGACCTTGTCCCAGCTGGATTTGTCGGTAAAGGCGCCGGGGACGAGGACGACGTTGTGGGCGCTCGTGGCCGAGGCGGCGATGGGAGCTCCTAGAGCCTGGAGAGCGCCAAGGATGCCGAGAGCAAACATTCTCATTGGATTGTCCTTTAATCGAGCGACCGGGCCGGAAGATCAGAATATTTCCGGCCAAGCCGAATCCTCGCGAAAAAATTCTAGCCTGCTTCGATGAGCGCCGTGTTACCGTGCGGTTACAAGCGCTTAGCGACGCCTCAATAGGTTCAACCGAGCCCTCTTGGCCATGATCGAATTACCGGAATACTTGACCATTCATCCGGAAATGGAGACCGGCGGCCTCGCCTCGGCCGATCTTTTGTCCCATGTGCTGGCCCAAATCCGTCTCACCGGCGACGGCGTCTATTCCCGCTCGCTCGCAGAGAAGGCCCGTTTGGAGCTGGAAGCCGGGGCCGCGCATATCTGCATCGTGACGGAAGGCACGCTTCGCATCGAGGGCAAGGAGCGCGAACCGGCGGTCATCGACACCGGCGATCTTGTGATGCTGCCGCGCGGTCCGGCCCACCTGCGGTTAACCACCTCTGGCGGTCCCGCGACCTTGGTTCTCTGCCGCTTCCGGTTCGAAACCGACAGCCTCCGCGGTATGGTGTCCGCGTTCCCTGATTGCATCCACATTCGACGGGTCGAGGGTGCGGGTTGGCTCGAAGGCATTGTGCATTTTTTGACGATCGAGGCCGGCGACATGCAGCCGGGCGCGGCCTTGATGATTTCACGGCTGATCGACTTAGTCGTTATCCGCACATTGCGCAGCTGGATCCATCAAGGGCCTGCATCCGGATGGCTCGGAGGACTTTCCGATGCGCGTATCGCGACTGCCCTGAAGGCCATTCATGAGCGGCCTCTAGAGCGATGGAGCATTGAGACCTTGGCGCGCATTGCCGGAATGTCGCGTTCCAGCTTTTGTGAGCGCTTCGCCGGTTTGGTCGGCCGCTCGCCGCTGCGCTACCAGACCGAGTGGCGCCTGGCGCTGGCGCGGGATCTGCTGGCCAAACGCGACGCGCGAGTGGGTCAGATCGGCTTGAGCATCGGTTATGAGTCCGAGGCCGCGTTCAGCCGCGCTTACAAAGCACTCTATGGCCATTCGCCGCGAGCCGAGATCAAACTGCGCAATAAGAACGCTCCTCCCGGCTAGCTTGTCCCACCCGAAAAATCTTCGTGCTGAGCCGCCATGCCCGAGTGAGCGACCTTCCTTAAACCGGCCGCCGCGGGAATTCCGCCGGCTCATCGGCCGATGAGCGACAATGCGGTTTGCAAGGAAGATTCTAGGGCTCGGGCTGCTTCTTTTTCGCCCGACATGGCTCGCGCAATCGCGACGGCACCGACCATGACGGAAACAATGCCCCAGGCACGACGCTCGCGGTCGGATTGCGGCCCGGCAAGGCAGGCTGCAATTTTCCGCACCAGAGCAAGCATTTTGTGCTGATACGCACTACGAACCGGCGAGCTGGCGCGCGCCACGTCGGCGCTGAGCGCGGGCATGACACAGCCCGGACCTGCGTTGTTGCGATGCTGCAAGCTGATGTAGTCGGTCAGCCATTCCCTCAGTCGCTTGCGCCATTCATCCGCATTTCCAGCATTGGCACTGACGAACGGTTCGCCGAGGCAAGAGTCAATGACAGCCTCAAGCAGCGCCTCCTTATTTGCGAAATTCGAGTAGAACGCGCCCGACGTTACGCCCGCCGCCGCGGCCAAGCCATCAACTCCAATTCCGTTAAATCCATTAATTCTTAGCTCTCGCGCTCCAGCTTCCAGAATTGCGTCCTTGGCCTTCGCCTTTTGGTCAGGCGGATATCGCATGCGTCATCTCCAAAAATCCTCGAACCCGCACTTGCAATATAGGATAACGATCGTTATATAACGATCGTTATCCAAACCCGGCGATTACGTTTGCCGCCAGACACTCGAGAGGAGCACAATGATGACGTTCAAGAATGCACCGAACAAAACGATTGATGTGAATGGGGCCGCTTTTGTGTATCGAGAGATCGGGCAAAAGGCTGACGTCCCTCTCATCCTGCTCCATCATCTCACAGCGGTACTCGACGATTGGGATCCCAAGGTTGTCGATGGATTGGCGGCAGAGCATTACGTCATCGCTTTCGATAATCGCGGTGTCGGTGGATCCGGCGGTTCTACCCCCGCCTCCGTCGCCGACATGGCCAGTGACGCCGCAGCCTTCATTCGGGCGCTCGGCTTCAAGAAAGTAGATTTGCTCGGCTTTTCGCTGGGTGGCTTTGTGGCGCAGGCCGTTGCGCATGAGCATCCCGGGCTGGTCCGCAAGATTATCCTCGCTGGCACCGGCCCCGAGGGCGGCGAAGGTATCGCCAACATAGGCGCTGTTTTGCAAGATGGCCTGGGCAAGGCCGGCGCGACAGGCAAGCACCCGAAACACTTCCTGTTCTTTTCGCAGACGAAAAACGGTCAAGCGGCGGCCGATGCCTTTCTCGCTCGCCTGAACGAGCGCCAGGATGGCCGCGACAAGCCGGTGAGCAATGAAACGATCGGGGCTCAGCTCGCCGCCATCCAAGCGTGGGGTACGGACAAAACCTTCAAGCTCGGCGCGATTCAACACCCTGTCTTGGTTGCCAACGGCGACAATGACATTATGGCCCCAACCATCAACTCATTCGAGCTGGCGCGTCACCTGCCCAACGCGGAGCTGAGCATTTTCCCCGACGCGGGTCATGGCGGCATCTTTCAGTATCACGACGTGTTCGTCCGGCAGGCGCTGGACTTCCTTCGTGGATAACGACACCGAGACCAAGGCGGCCCGGTTGCCGGGCGCCTTGACGAACTCTTCGATGGCGAAATCACCTTGACAGGAACTTCGCAATCTTGCTAAGCGCGCGCTTCGCAATTGTGCTAAGTCGCTCGAATGAAACAATCCACACGCCGCTCCCCGCGCAAGGCCGCGTTCAACCACAGCGCGGCTCTTGCGGCCCAGTGCGCGCACCGTCTGCTTGAGCTTCGCACCCATACCGGCGAGACGCAGAAGCAGCTTGCGGCGCGGCTCACGATGACCGAGTCGATGATCTCACGTCTCGAACGCGGCGATCATGTCCCGAGCCTCGCCACCCTTTGCCGCATCGCCGACGCCTTTGGGCGTCGTCTGGAAATCGTCTTTCACGACCACGAACATGTGCATGCCGACGGGACGCGCCACGCGCATCCGCACAGCCACGACGATCCCGATCATCAGCACGGTCATGGAGGCGAAGAATGAGCGTTGCGCCACAATTGCTGTTGATCGGCGCCGTTGCCGCGGTCGGCACCTTCCACACCATGGTTCCAGACCATTGGGTGCCGATCACGCTGATCGCCCGCCAACGCGGCTGGTCGAAAGCGGAAACGGCGCGTGCCGCATTCCAGGCTGGCATCGGCCACACGCTCTCGACCCTGGCGATTGCCGCGGCCGTCTGGCTCGCCGGCGTGGCCGTTGCGACCCGTTTCGGACATATCGTCGATACCGCGGCAAGTCTCGCATTGATCGGCTTTGGCGCCTGGATCGCGATCTCGGCCTGGCGCGAGTTGTCGGGCGGCGCCGGACATAGCCACGGTCACGGGCATAGCCACAGCCACCACCACGACCTTACGCATCGCGATGACGGTGCAATCCATGGTCCTGAGCTGCAACGGGTCGCGACGGGCCACGGCGATCTGCTACTCTCGATTTATGAATCGGGCGTTCCGCCGCGCTTTCGCCTGACCGGCGCCGATGCCGATTGCGTCAAGGTGGAGACGCTTCGCCCGGACGGCGCGCGTCAAGTCTTCCCATTCGCCAATCGCGGGACCTATTGGGAATCGATCGACCAGATCCCCGAACCGCATGGCTTCGACGTCACGATCACGGTTGAGAACGGCGGCCATGCACACACCCACCGCGCCGTCTTTGCCGAGCATGATCACGACCACGGACATGATCACGGACACGGCGATCAAGAACCCGAACGCGCGCCGATCGATGATCCGCTCTATGCGCCGCTGCACGGTGATGTTGCCACGCTCACGCGGCACATTCATGTCCATCGCCACGACGGAGGCGCCGTTCATACCCATTGGCACGATCATACGCCCGATACGTCACATCCCATCAGCGACAGGACGGCAGCTGAGCCGCCCCCGCACGTGCATCGGCACAAGACGACGGCCCGCACCGCATTGTTGTTGATCCTTGGCTCGTCCCCCATGGTGGAAGGCATACCGGCCTTCTTCGCCGCGAGCCGGTTCGGCGTTGGCCTCATCATCGTCATGTCTGTCGTCTTCGCGATCAGCACGATTGCAACCTATGTGCTGCTGTGCGTCTATTCGACCGTCGGGCTTCAGCGGGTTCGGCTCGGCGCTTTCGAGCAATATGGCGAAGTTCTCAGCGGCGCTTTTATCGCGCTTGTCGGTGTTGCGTTCTGGATTTGGCCGGTGCTTTGATCATCCAAGGTCAAACGCGATCGAAAGTTTCAACGAGGTGCGGACATGACCGGGCAAAATCCCACTCACGATCACCATGACGTTCATGATGACGACCATGAGCATCATGATCACGACCATGAAACGCACGATGACCACGGCCATGCGGATGGGCATCATCACCACGGCATCGGCGGCCACAGCCACGCCCCGGTAAGCTTTGGTCGCGCTTTCGCCATCGGCATGGCGCTCAACACGATCTATATCCTGGCCGAGGTTTTCTATGGCGTCGCCGCGCATTCGCTGGCGCTGCTTGCCGATGCGGGGCATAATCTCGGCGATGTCGTCGGCCTCGGCGGCGCGTGGCTGGCAGCAAGCCTCATCAGGCGCCACCCGACCTCGCGCTACACTTACGGCTGGGGCGCGGCGTCGATCCTCGCCGCCCTCGGCAATGCTGTTTTGCTTCTGGTCGTGACGGGCGGAATCGGCTGGGAAGCGATCCGCCGCCTCATCGCGCCCGAACCTGCGGCTGGGACGACGATCATGGCGGTCTCTGCCGTCGGGATTGTTGTCAACGGCGCCACGGCGCTGTTGTTCGCCGCCGGCCGCAAGGGCGATCTCAACATCAAGGGCGCCTTCATGCATATGGCCGCCGATGCGGTGCTTGCCTTCGGCGTGGTCGTTGCGGGCGGACTCATTCTGCTCACCGGCTGGCAATGGATCGACCCGGCCGTCAGTCTCGTCGTCAGCATGGCGATCGTGGCCGGCACTTGGTCGCTGCTTCGCGACTCGGTGAACTTGTCGCTCAATGCCGTTCCGCCGGGCATCGAGCAGGCGGCGGTTCAATCCTTCCTCGACGGACTCCCCGGCGTGACGGAGGTTCACGATTTGCACATCTGGGGGCTCGCCACGACCGAGACGGCGCTGACGGCGCATCTCGTGCTTGTCGACGGCGCCGATCACGAAAGTCTTTTGCGCTGGCTTCCGGGCGCCCTGAACGAGCGCTTTAAGATCGGCCATTGCACGGTGCAGCTCGAATCGTTCGAGACGGCACGCATCTGCGCCCTCAGGCCCGCGCATGTCGTCTGAAGCGCGTTCAATTGAAATTGACGCCTGCGAAATTGACGCCAAGCGCATTTCAATGCCTTACTGCGACGAGAAAACCGCCCTATGATGTGGACTTCGTCTTTTCTCGCCCTATCTAGGCACGGATTGCACGGTCGGCATTCTCAGGCGCAAGAGCGGGATGCGAAAAAGTGTCAGCGGTTTTTCGCATCCCGCTCTAACTATGAGAATCGATCACGTTTGTGATTTCGGTCGATCCGAGCCGAAATCATCGTGATCTAAGGAGATCATTCGCGTGAGCAAACTCGTCGTTCTCTACAAGAAGCCGGCCGACCCTGCGCATTTCGACAAACATTTCCGCGCAGTTCACATGCCTCTGGTGCAGAAAATGCCGGGTCTGCGCAGCTTCTCCTTCGGGCCGGCCACCGCCCTCGATGGGGCCGAGGGCACCTATT
This sequence comes from uncultured Methylovirgula sp., assembly GCF_947646745.1. Taxonomy (NCBI): domain Bacteria; kingdom Pseudomonadati; phylum Pseudomonadota; class Alphaproteobacteria; order Hyphomicrobiales; family Beijerinckiaceae; genus Methylovirgula; species uncultured Methylovirgula sp. The sequence continues at coordinate 23,187 of NZ_CANSHK010000036.1, forward strand.
TCTGGATGTTCATTGGCACGTTCGACAGCCTGAAAGCGATCAACGACGCACTGGCTTCACACGAAGGCCGGGAAGTCGTCGCCGACATTCCGAATTATTATTCCGATACGCCGACGATCCTTCATCTCGATTCGACGGACGGCTGAGCCCAACCGCGCCGAGGGCGCTCCATGGTACCACGTCTGCTGATGCTGGCCGCTCTTCTATCCAGCGCGGACGCCGCCGCGGCGGGACCGCGCAACCTCGATGCGCATCAGCGCGACACGATCCGGCACTATGTCTTGCGCGAGGCGAAAGCCTCGATCCTCTCGCCGCGCGATGGCGAGCCGAAGCAATTCGCGCGGATTTTGGCCGAGGCCTTGCGCGCCGCGGGCACCTGGGTCGCGATCGACCAAAACAATTCCGTTGCGCCGGGAGAGACCGGCCTGACGGTGATCTACGATCACGACGTCCCTGCCGATTCTTCGATTTTTCTGGCGCTTCAGCGTGCCGGCCTCAACCCCAAGGACGTCAATGTGCCCGGGGCGCCGGTTGCGACCGTGATCGTCGCGCCCCAGCCTTAAAGCTCTAGGATATCCGTCGAAGGCGTCGTCACGCGAGCCGCGCCTTGCTGACACGGCCGCTGAGGCCGTCGAGGCCATCCTCAGCGAGCGGACAATAGAGCAGCCGCGCCGGATCGACGGGGCCGGGAAAGATCAGCCGCCCCTCCGGCACGGGACGAAAGCCCATGCGCTGATAATAAGCGAGGTCGCCGACCAGGATGACCAGCCTGTGGCCAGCGGCGCGCGCCGCCTCCAACGAGCGATTGACGAGCGCCTCGCCGATGCCGGACGAGCGGAAGGCCGGCTCGACGCTCAGCGGGCCGAGCAGCAGGACCGGCGTCTCGCCGCAGCGGATATGGGTCATGCGGTTGGCGCCGACGAGATAGGTGCCGACGCGGGCGATGTAGGAGAGGCGCAGATCCGCCGGCACGCCTTCGCGCAGCCGGTAGGCCGAGCGGGCAAAGCGGCCGGGGCCGAAGACGCGCTCGTCGAGCTTGTCGATCGCGGCCTGGTCGGCCGCCGTTTGCGGCGCGAGGACGAGCGAAAGGTCAGCCATGGCGGGGTGCGTCTAACATTATGCGCCGAGCGCAGCAATTCCCTCACCACGAATCGGTTGCCGGCGCACCGCTGAAAATCTCAGCGATCCGCGCCCGCGTCGCCGGGCTTGTGCCGTCGGGCAATGCATCGGCGGAAAAGAATTGCATTTCGGCGATCTCGAAGTCCGGTCCACGCGGCCCATCGCTGCGGAAAGAGCGCACGATATAAAGCGCGACATGATCGCGGCTGCCGCGCTTGAAGTAGAAGCCATGCAGGCTCGGCGGCTCAAGACAAGCGAGACCGGTTTCTTCGTCGAGCTCCCGTATCACCGCCTCTTGCGCCGATTCGCCGGGGTCGACCCCGCCGCCCGGCAAATACCAGCCGGCGATATAGGTGTGCCGCACCAGGAGGATTTGCGGCGAAGCGCCAGGGCCTTGCGCGATCACGAGACAGCGCACCCCAAGCCGCGGCGGGCGAACAAGGCTGAATGCCCAGCGCTTCGCCCGCTCGCCGATATGACGGAAATAATAAGCCATTCGAACCTTTTAAGCCCGGTTGCGCCGTTGCTGAAGCCTACCTAAATTAGAATGACTCTAAAAATGGCGCCATAATCTCCGAAGGGGAAGCTCATGAAGCAGTTCTCGCAACTGAGCGAACGGGAAATTCTTGCCTTGGCCATCGATGCCGAGGACGACGATCAACGCGTCTATTCGACTTTTGCCGAAGATCTGCGTGAGCGTTATCCCGGCACGGCCAAGGTCTTTGCCGAAATGGCGGGCGTCGAAAACTCGCATCACGATGCGTTGCTGAAGACCTATCACGACAAATTCGGGCCGAATCTTCTCCCGATCCGACGCGCGGATGTCCGCGGATTCATGAAGCGCCGGCCGGTTTGGCTGATCCGCAATCTGCCGCTTTCGCAGATCCGCACCGAAGTCCAGTTTCGCGAAACCGAGGCCTATAATTTCTACGTCAAGGCTGCGGCGCAGGCAAAGGACCCCGACATCAAAAAATTGCTCAGCGACCTCGCCGAGGTCGAAAAGGGCCATGAGGCGATCGCCGCCGACATCGAGACCGAATATCTCAATCCCGCCGAGCGCGAGAAGGAAGAAGCCCAGCAGCGGCGCAATTTCGTCCTGCAATATGTCCAGCCGGGCCTTGCCGGCCTCATGGACGGATCGGTCTCGACGCTGGCGCCGCTCTTCGCCGCGGCTTTTGCCACGCATAACAATTGGTCGACATTCCTCGTCGGCCTTGCCGCCTCGATCGGCGCCGGCATCAGCATGGCATTTGCCGAAGCGCTCTCCGACGACGGCACGATCAGCGGCCGCGGCTCGCCCTGGCTGCGCGGACCGATCACCGGCGTCATGACGGCGCTCGGCGGCCTCGGCCACACGCTGCCCTATCTCGTGCCCAATTCCCTGCCGCATGCTTTTGCGATCGCCACGGCAATTTCCGGCTTCGTCGTGTTTGTCGAACTTTGGGTGATCGCCTGGGTGCGCGCGCATTATATGGACACGCCCTTGCTGCAAGCGATCTTCCAGATCGTGCTCGGCGGTGTCATTGTCCTCGCGGCGGGCATTTTGATCGGCAACGCCTAGAGCGGGATGCGAAAAAGTGTCAGCCGTTTTCCGCAAAAAATCCCGCTCTAAACTATGAGAATCGATCACGTTTATGATTTCGGGTCGATTCGATCCGAAAGCATCGTGATCTCGGGCGAGATGCCAAGACATGCAGATTGGTTTGCCGTGCAAAGCCCGCGCTCGATCCTGAGCACCTGGAGTCCCGTTTGAGCCTGCTGCTTGCCCATCTCTCTGATGCGCATATCGGTCCCTTGCCGCGGCCGCAGAAACGCGAGCTTCTCGGCAAGCGGCTGACCGGCTATCTCAATTGGACGCGCGGCCGCCACCTGGTGCATGACATGGAGGCATTGCGCCGGCTCGTCGCCGATCTGAAAGCCCAGCGTCCCGGTCACGTCGCGATGACCGGCGACATTCTCAACATCGGCCTCAAGGCGGAATTTCCGCCGGCGCGGTCTTGGCTCGAAACGCTCGGCAGTCCGGACGACGTGAGCTTCGTGCCGGGCAATCACGACGCTTATGTGCGCTCGGCGCTGCCCTATCTCGCCTCGACCTTCGCGCCTTGGACGACGAGCGATTCCGGCATTGCGGGATTTCCCTATCTGCGGGTGCGCGAGGCCGTAGCGCTGATCGGCCTGAGTTCGGCCATACCGACCGCGCCGCTGTTCGCCTCGGGGCGAGCGGGCGCGGCGCAATTGGCCGCAGCGGCCGACCTGCTGCGTGAGGCTGGCCGCGACGGGCTGATCCGCGTCGTTCTGATCCATCATCCGCCCGACCCCGGCGGCGCGAAATTCGGCCGCGGTCTCTCGGATGCCGCGGCTTTCGCGGCGCTGATCCGCCGCCTTGGCGCCGAGCTTGTCCTGCACGGCCACAACCACAAGCTCTCGGTCCGGCATTTGCCCGGCCCCGCCCGGCAGGTGCCGGTCATCGGCGTGGCCTCGGCCTCCGCCGTCCACGGGCTCGCCGAGAACCGCGCCAGCTACAATCTGTTTAAAATCGAGGGCAGCCCCAAAAGCCCACAGATTCGCGGCCAGGTGCGGGGCCTCCTGCCCGGCGGCCGCGAGGTCGGCGAGTTGCGGCCGATCGCGCTCTAAACCGCCAGTGCCCGAACCGTCATTGCGAGCCCGCCGAATAAGCCGGCCTATCCGCCCAACTTTGCCTTGACTGTAGCGCTGGCCTTGGCGATGTCCATCCGGCCGGCATATTTTGCCCTGAGCACGCCGACGACCTTGCCCATGTCCTTGATCGAACCGGCGCCCGTCTCGGCGATGGCCTCAGCGATGGCCGCCTCGGTCTCCGCCTCACTCAACGGCTGCGGCAGGAAGGACTGGATGACGGCAATCTCCTCGCGCTCCTGGGTCGCAAGGTCCTCGCGGCCGGCCTTGTCGTAGATTTCGACCGATTCCTGCCGGCTTTTGACGAGTTTCTGCAGCAGCGCCAGAATGTCGTCGTCCGAGACGGTCTTGCCCTGCCCGCGCGCCTCGATATCGCGGTCCTTCAGCGCGGCATTGATGAGCCGGATGGTCTCGACGCGGCGCTTGGCGCCGGTCTTCATCGCCGTCTTCAATTCGCTCGTCAATTCCTCGCGTATCGCCACGTTCGACCCTATCTAAGCTATGGTGGATTGACCGGCGCCGCGCGGCAGGCCAGTTAAGCGCCGCGGAACCATGCCGCAGAGGGTGTAAAGCAGGGATGACCGAGCAGCAAGACAAACAAGGCTGGACGAAACCGCTGAAAACGGCGCGACTGGTGCTCGCCGACGGAACGGTGCTCGAGGGCTTCGGCCTCGGCGCAGCAGGCGAGGCGGTCGGCGAAGTCTGCTTCAATACGGCGATGACCGGCTATGAGGAAATCCTCACCGACCCCTCCTATGCCGGGCAGATCGTCACCTTCACCTTTCCGCATATCGGCAATGTCGGCACGAACGAGGAAGACATCGAGACGAGCAACCTCGCCGGCGCCGCGGCCGCCTGCGGCATCATCGTCCATGCGCCGATCACCGATCCGTCAAACTATCGCGCCACCCGCCACCTCGACCAGTGGCTGAAGGCGCGCGGCGTCGTCGGCCTCTACGGCGTCGATACCCGCGCGCTCACCGCCTATATCCGCGACAAGGGCATGCCGAATGCGGTCATCGCCCATGCGCCAGACGGCCATTTCGATATCGCCGCGCTAAAGGCCAAGGCCGCCGCCTGGCCGGGCCTCGTCGGTATGGACCTTGTCCCCGCCGTCACGCGCACGCAGCGCGCCGATTGGGACGAAACAAGCTGGCAGCCGGAGACCGGCTACGGCCGGCTTGGCACGCCGAAATTCCATGTCGTCGCCATCGACTATGGCATCAAGCGCAACATTCTGCGGCTGCTCGCCGATCTCGGCTGCGCCGTCACCATCGTGCCGGCGACGACGAGCGCGGCGGAGATCATCGCGCTGAAACCCGACGGCATCTTTCTCTCGAATGGCCCCGGCGACCCGGCGGCGACGGGCGAATATGCCGTGCCGGTCATCCGCGACCTGATCGATCGCAAGATTCCGACCTTCTGCATCTGCCTCGGCCATCAGATGCTGGCGCTCGCCATCGGCGCCAAGACGATGAAGATGCATCAGGGCCATCACGGCGCCAATCATCCGGTGAAGGATTTCACAACCAACAAGGTCGAGATCGTCTCCATGAACCACGGCTTCGCCGTCGATCGCGAGACTTTGCCGGACTTCGCCGAAGAGACGCATGTCTCGCTTTTCGACGGCTCGAATTGCGGCATTGCCTTGAAGGACCGGCCGGCCTTCTCGGTGCAATATCACCCCGAGGCTTCGCCCGGCCCGCAGGACAGCCATTATCTCTTCCAGCGCTTCGTCGACATGATGGAAAAGGCGAAGGAAAAGACGCCGGCCTGACCGGCGCCAGGCTCATACCCAGCGCTGGCGATAAGCCTAGAACGGACCGCGTTTGGCCAAGGCATCGAAGGCCTTGGCGAGATCGCCGATGCGCGTCTGATAGGCGTGGGCCAGACACTGCGCATCGCTTTTGCACGCATCACGCACCGCAATCCACTTGCGCTGCGCATCCATGATGTCGCCGCGCTGTCCCATTGCGACGAGCGAGGTGATGAGACCATAGAGCGTCGCGAGCCGCGCCTCGTCCTGGCCAAGCCCGTAATTGCCGCAGATCGTCGTCTCGGCGGGGTTCGACGCCTTGCTACAGTTGATCGGCGCATAGGCGGCCGTCTGGCCGAAGCACGGTGCGGGCGCGACGGCCGAGCCGAAAAGTAGAATGAGCATGATGAACCAGCGACGCATCATGATTGAATCCATTGGCTGAAGAGCGGGTAGGACGGAAATGCTCGGGCGCGAGTGAGCCTTACGCGCCGCTCACTTGCAGCCGTTCTCGACCGAACGCAACAGCGGATTGAACTCCGCCGCGGTGAGATAGGCCGCGAATGTGCCGCCGGGATAGCGCGGATGGCCAGTCCGCGTCACCGGGCCGAAGGACGTCACCGCAAGGAGAACGTTGTGACCCTGGCCTTCGCCGGCGTCGGGATGCGCCACCCAGGCGCCGCCGCTCATGCCTTGCGTCGCATCGGTGACGGGACCCCATTGGACGATGAGGTTGGGGCTCGCCGCGGCGCCGAACGGCAGCGCGTCGGCCGGGAAAATAATGCCCGGCGCCTTTTGAATGACGGTGCCTTCGAGAATGTCGCCGGGGTAGCCGATGCGCGCGGCATGCGTATATTGGCCCTTCCAGTCGAGCGCGTAAGGCATTGCGCCGTTCGGACTTTTGCGGTCGACGAGCAGCATGGCGAAATCATGCTGTGTCGCATTGTAAAAGGCCGCGTCCTGATCGCTGGCGTCCAGGCTGGCGTAATTTTGCGGCATGCTCCACAGCGGATTGGCTTCGCCGCAGACGATCCTGAACGGCATTCCCGCCTGATTTTGATATTGCAGCCAGAACACGCCTTTCGTCACATCGGGCCAGGGTCCGAGCGGATTACTGGGCAGGTCGCGCAGGCAATGGCCGGCGGTCAAGACCACGCGCGGGGCGATGAATTGGCCCGTGCAGAGGCTGCCGGCGTTGGGATTCTTCGGCGTCGGATTGGGAATGATGAGCAGGCCGGCCCATTTGTACGGCGCGACGCTGGGATTGCCGCTTGTTGCTTCCGGCGGGTCGGCATCGCCGGGCATGAGAAATTGCGCCTTCGCATGTGCGCCGATTATGACAAAAATAAATAACGCCAACGGCAATGACAGACGCATGAGCCACCTGCGCGATCGCTCGAAATGCACGGATGATAACAAAGTGCGAGGCGACCGCAAGAATGCGCGTAGATCACGATGATTTCGGATCGAAGCGATCTGAAATCATGAACGTGATCGATTCTCATAGTTTAGAGCGGGATTTTGCGAAAAACCGCTGACACTTTTTCGCATCCCGCTCTAGCGGCATCCGTTGCGTACGGAGATGAGCAGCGGATCGAATTCCACGGCTTTGAGATAGGCGGCAAACGAGGCGCCCGGATAGATGACTTTGCCCTTTTTGCCGACGGCGACGAAAGACGAGACCGCGATCAGGACATTGTTGCCCTTGGCTTCGCGCGGATCGGGATGCACGACCCAGGCGCCGCCGCTCATGCCTTCCGTCGCATCGACCACCGGGCCCCATTGCCCGATGATATTGGGCGAGCCGGCCATCGGAATCGCATCGGACGAAAACACGATGCCGGGCGCCTTCTGGATCACCGTCGCATCGAGAATGTCGGCGGGATAACCGATCCGCACGGCGCGGGTATATTTGCCCTTCCAGTCGGTCTCATGAGGCATGAAACCGGTCGGGCTCGTGCCGTCGACGAGCAGCATCGCGTAATCGTGCTCGAAGGCTTTGTTCAGCGCGGCATTCTGATCGGCGGCGCTGAGCTGCGCATAATTTTGCGGCAGGGCCCAAAGCGGATTGGTCTCGGCGCAGAGAATTCTGAACGGAATGCCCGAGCGGTTTTGATATTGCAGCCAGAATGTGCCGGCGCTCGTGAGATCCGGCCAGGGGCCGGCGGGATTTTCGGCAATATTGCGCACGCAATGCCCCGCCGTCAGCACGACATTGGGCGCGATGAACTGGCCGGTGCAGGTGCCGACCTCATTGTGCGAAAGACTAACGACGAGCATGCCGGCCCATTTGAATGGTGCAAGTCCCGGATTGCCGATCGCAACCTCGTCCTCCTTGGGATCGGGCGGCGGCAGAATTTGCGCCGTCGCTGCAATGCTCGTGAACAAGAGACCGATCAAGAAAACGAGAAAAGAAATCCGCATGGCCCACCCGGCGCGCTCAATGCGCCGACGATAGCAAAGCGAAGCCCGCACTAAAATAGTCGCACGCGATCTGGCGTGCGCCGGCGCCGCGCGGCTATAGTCGGGCATTGCCGTCGCGGAGTGATCCCATGACGAAATCTCATTGGTATGCGCGCGCACTGTTGCTTTGTCTTTTGGCCGCCGGGCCCGCATTGGCGCAGCCGCCGGCGGGGCTGCGAACCAAACTCGCCGGCCATTGGCGGCTTCAATCGATCGATGTCAGCGGCAATGCGCCTTATGGCGCCAAGCCGCAGGGCTCGATGTTCCTCGACAGCGCGGGCCGCTATTCCGTCATCGTGATCAGCGACGGCGGGGCACGCAGCCTTGCCTATTTCGGCACCTACAAAACCGACGATGCAGCCGGCACGGTCACCTTCCATATCGACGATGCGACGCAAGCGGCCGCCGTCGGCCGCGACGAGAAACGTCTCGTCAGCTTCAAGGGCGACGAACTCATGCAGCAAAGCCTGCCGGCGCCGGGCCGGCCGGTTCTCAAGGTGACGTGGAAGCGGTCCTAGGAATGGAGCTTGGCGGCGAAAGCGCGATTCCTTGACTCCTCGTGGCCCCGCGCCTAAAAGCCCCTGTTCTCGCAAGAGATGAAAACCCATTCCGCCGACTGGCCCCGGAGGCCAGCGGTCCCCGTCCGGCAGCGCGTCGCGCCCCCGGGCGCGATGGGTGTTGGACGCATAAGGGTTTCGAACGCCTCCCGGTTCTGAACGCAGAAAAGCCGAAGAGGCAGGTTTTGCTTGGGTTTACCTCAAGCTGAAGGATCAAGCGCATGTTCGAAGGGCTTTCCGAAAAGCTCTCTAACATATTGGACGGCCTGACGCGCCGCGGCACGCTCTCGGAAGAGGACGTGAACCTCGCCCTGCGCGAGGTGCGCCGCGCCCTGCTCGAAGCCGATGTCGCGCTCGATGTCGTGCGTTCCTTCACCGATAAGCTGCGCACCCGCGCCGTCGGCGCCAATGTCGTCAAATCGGTGACGCCGGGCCAGATGGTGATCAAGATCGTCAATGACGTCTTGATCGAGACACTCGGCTCCGACGCGCAGCCGATCGACCTCGATGCGCCGCCGCCCGTCGCGATCATGATGGTCGGCCTGCAGGGCGCCGGCAAGACCACGACCACCGCCAAGATCGCCAAGCGGCTCACCGAGCGGATGAAGCGGCGCGTGCTGATGGCTTCGCTCGACGTCAAGCGTCCGGCAGCGCAGGAGCAGCTCGCCGTGCTCGGCAAGCAGGTCGATGTCGATACGCTGCCGATCATCGCCGGACAGACGCCGGTGCAGATCGCCAAGCGCGCCGAGGAAGCGGCGCGGCTGCAAGGCTATGATGTCGTCCTGCTCGATACCGCCGGCCGCACCCATATCGACGAGGCTTTGATGGCCGAGATGGTCGAGATCAAGCGGGCGGCCAACCCGCACGAGATCCTGCTCGTCGCCGACAGCCTCACCGGCCAGGACGCGGTGAACCTCGCCAAGAATTTCGACGATCGCGTCGGCATTACCGGCATCGTGCTGACCCGCGTCGATGGCGACGGCCGCGGCGGCGCGGCGCTCTCGATGCGCGCCGTCACCGGCAAGCCGATCAAGCTGCTCGGCGTCGGCGAAAAGATGGATGCGCTCGAGGATTTCCACCCCGACCGCATCGCCAACCGCATCCTCGGCATGGGCGACATCGTCTCGCTGGTCGAAAAGGCCGCGCAGTCTATCGATGCGCAGAAGGCGCAGAAGATCGCCGAGCGGATGCGCAAGGGCAAATTCGATCTCGAAGACCTCGCCGATCAATTGGCGCAAGTCGAGAAGATCGGCGGCCTCGGCGGCATCATGGGCATGCTGCCCGGCGTCGCCAAGATGAAGGACCAGATCGCCTCGGCCAATCTCGACGAGCGGATCATCAAGCGCCAGCGCGCCATCATCCTGTCGATGACGCCCTATGAGCGACGCAACCCCGACATTCTGAAGGCCTCGCGCAAGAAGCGCATTGCCGCGGGGTCCGGCACTAAGGTCGAAGACGTCAACCGGCTCTTAAAACAGCATCGCGGCATTGCCGACATGATGAAACAGCTGGGCTCCGCCAAGCGCGGACCGCTGTCGCAGATGGCCTCCGCCATGGGCTTCGGCGGCGGCGGCATGCCGGTGCCGACGCCGGAACAAGTCGCCGAATTGCAGAAGCAGGCGGCGCAAGGCGGCCTGCCGAAAATGCCGGAGCTGCCGTCGGGTCTCCTGAACAATCCGCCGAAAGGCATGCCCGGCCTGCCGGGCCTGGGCGGCCCGAAATTGCCGGGCGGCCTGCCCGGCCTTGGCGGCGGGTTCAATCCATTCGGAAAGAAGAAATAACCGGATCATTCGTTAGAAAGGAAAACAATGTCTCTGAAAATTCGTCTCGCCCGCGGCGGTGCCAAGAAGCGCCCCTTCTATCGCGTCGTCGTCGCCGATTCGCGCATGCCGCGCGACGGCCGCTTCATCGAGAAGCTCGGCACCTTCGATCCGCTGAAGGCCAAGGACGCCGCCGACCGGCTCGTGCTCGATGCCGAGAAGGCCAAGAGCTGGATCGCCAAGGGCGCGCAGCCGACGGACCGCGTCGCCCGCCTGCTCGACGGGCTCGGCGTGCTGACCCGCGAAGCGCACAACAATCCGGAGAAGGCGCAGCCGAAGAAGAAGGCGCAGGAGCGCGCCGCCGCGGCCGCGGCCAAAGCCGGCGCGGCGAGCGAAGAAGCAGCCCCCGCGGCCTGACGAT
>NZ_CANSHK010000037.1:0-31928 GCF_947646745.1 uncultured Methylovirgula sp.
CAATCATGCCAGCAGTCTTCCCGGTCCTCACGGCGGGCGCAGCACTCTGGGTCCTGGGCCAAGGATTGCAATTTGCCAGCGTCGTGGCGCTCACCGTCTCGTTCGGCCTTGGGCTCAGCGCGACGATCCATTTTCTCAACCGGCTGCGGCTCGAAGACAAGCCGGGCCAAGACCCGGCCATCGCCGTCGAACGCGCCACGATCCTCGTCGGGCCGGCGCTGATCCTGACTTCGGTCGTGCTCGCCTGCGGCTTGGCCATGACGATCTTCTCGCAATTGCCGTCGCTGCGGCTCTTCGGCTGGCTGAGCTCGTTCGCCATGCTGACCGCGCTCATCGCCGACCTGTTCATTCTGCGGCCGACGATCATGCTGCTGCTGCGCTGGAGCCGGAACCGCCGCTGGAGCTGAAACAGCGCGCCTAAGGAACCGCCTTCGTGCAAGCAAAGCAGTAAAACGAAAAGCGCCCGGATGTTCCGTGCGAACATCCGGGCGCCTCAAACGTGCCGGCTGGAAGACGCCGAGCGCTCGCCTTCTATTGCTTGCGCATGCTGACGGTTACGCCGACGACATCGGTGCCGCCGGTCGGGGTGATGGAGACGGACTGCGTGCGGCCGCGGGTCACGATCGAAATCGCCGCCGTGAAGCCGACGCCCTGCACATTGGCGACGATACGCGAGCCGCCGATGCGGCCGACGAGCTGGCCATTGGCATTGCGCGTCGTCTCCGCCCAGGAGCCGCGGAGAATGCCATCGGCCGTTTCCGAGACATTGCTGCGGACGTTGAACTTATAGCTGTCGCTCGCGCAAAGCAGGCTCTGGTTCAGAGCATCGCCGGCATCCGAGATGGCATAAGAACCGCGGCAGCGGATGCGCTCATGGGTACCGTTCTTCATGGAGATAATTCCCGACCCTAGCCAATAGCCGGCGAGCGGCCGCAAGGCGCTCCCCGCATAGGCCTCGCCGCTTTGCAATGCGGCGGCCGCGAGAAAGGCTGCGACCAAAGGCACGCTTCTGCTCAACTTCACCGGCATGAAAATCCCTCCATCACATCCGCCCACGGCGTTTCCCGAGGCGCAAGCTACACATATTCTCGCGGCTGGCTTTTGCAATCTGACGACAACGCGGGCGCAAGACCCGCGCGGAAAAGAGCACGAGTTTAGCGCAGGCGCCCACAACCGCAAGATTTCCATCCGTACGCAGAGCGCCCGGATAGCTCCCCAGACTTCGTTCGGCTAAGACCGGCTCTCAGGACCGGGCGACCCAAAAAGTTCGCGGATGCGGCGTGCGAGCCCGTCGCGCACGGCGCGGTAAGCATCGAGCACGGTTTCACGCGAGCCTTCGATAAGCGTCGGGTCCGGCGTCGGCCAATAAGCGAGTTCGGTTGGCACGCCGCGGGCGAGTTCCGCAATTCGGTCGCGCGCCTCCGGTGTCAAGCTGACGACGAGATCGAAGGCCTCATCCTCGAATTCTTCCCAGGCCCGCGGTGCGCGCAGGCCGTTTTCGATGCCGATCTCGCGGAGAACTTCAGCGGCAAAGCCGTCGGTCCGGCCCCGCCGCAGCCCGACGGAGGCGGCATAGACCCGGTTGTTCGAGAGCTTGCGCGTCAGCGCCTCGGCCATCGGCGAACGGACGCTGTTTTCCGAACAGACGAAAAGAACCGACTGCGGCGGCCGCCTGCGAGGGGTTTGCAAGGCGTCCACATCGGACACGACTCATCCCTTCCAGTGCAAGGCCGTGACAAGCGTGAAGATGCGCCGCGCCGTATCGAGGTCGCAGGTGATCTTGCCCTTGAGGCGCTCCTGCAGCAGTGTCGCGGCTTCGTCGTGCAGGCCCCGTCGCCCCATGTCGATGGCTTCGATCTGCGCCCGTGTCGCCGAGCGGATCGCATCGTAATAGCTCTCGCAGATCAGGAAATAATCTTTGAGCAGGCTGCGAAACGGCGTCAGCGACAGAATGTGAACGGCGATGACGTCGCCCGTTTCGTTCGAGATTTCAAACGCAAGTTTGGCATCGTGCAGCGATATTTTTAGCGCATAAGGGCCTTCGTCGCGATCCGGCAGTCCGAAATCGTTTTCCTCGACAAGGTCGTAGATAGCGATCTGGCGCTCGTGCTCCTGATCGGACGTGCCGCGGCCAATGGAAGCCTCGTCGAGCGTCACCGACACGAGACGATTGCGCCGTGGCTCCTTCGCGGTCATGAGTTCGTCAGGCCAAGCCGGAACGCCACGGAGCGGGCATGGGCGTCGAGACCTTCGGCTTTGCCGAGCGCAACCGCTGCCGGACCCAGCGCGGCGAGGCTTTCGGGCGAGCACTTGAGGATCGACGTGCGCTTCATGAAATCGAGCACGCTGAGGCCGGAGGAGAAGCGCGCCGAACGCGCCGTCGGCAAGACATGGTTCGATCCGCCGACATAATCGCCGATCGCCTCGGGCGTATGGCCGCCGATGAAGATCGCGCCGGCGTTGTTTACGCGATCGGCCAAAGCCTCGGCGTCTCGCGTGATGATTTCAAGGTGTTCAGGCGCTACACGGTCGGCAAGCGGCAGGGCTTCGCCGATCGCCGCGACTTCGATGATCGCGCCGTGATCGCGCCAACTTGCCGCCGCGATGGCCGCGCGCGGCAGGCTCGCAAGCTGGCGCTCAACGGCCACGGCGACGGACTGGGCCAGCGCGGCGCTATCGGTGATGAGGATCGATTGCGCGGCGGTGTCATGCTCGGCCTGGGCCAAGAGATCGGCGGCGACCCAATCGGGATTGGCGCTGTCGTCAGCGATGATCAGCACTTCCGACGGGCCGGCGATCATGTCGATGCCGACAGTGCCGAAGACGCGGCGTTTAGCGGCTGCGACATAGGCATTGCCGGGGCCGACGATCTTCGCCACCGGCGCAATCGTCGCGGTGCCATAGGCGAGCGCCGCGATCGCTTGCGCACCGCCGACGCGGTAGATTTCATCGACACCAGCAAGCTTGGCGGCGGCGAGCACCAACGGCGCAATCTCGCCGTGCGGCGCCGGCACAACCATGACAAGCCGGCCGACGCCCGCAACCTTCGCCGGGACCGCATTCATCAGGACGGATGACGGATAGCTTGCCGTGCCGCCCGGAACGTAAAGCCCGGCGGCCTCGATCGCCTGCCAGCGCCAGCCGAGTTCGACGCCGAGCGCATCGGTGAAAATCTGGTCGCTCGGCCGCTGGCGCTCATGGAAAACCGTGATCCGCTCATGCGCCAGCCGCAGAGCGGCGAGCGCCTCGGGCGCCGCGGCCCGTTCCGCGGCGGCGATCTCCGCCGCCGGGACAGCAAGCCCCAGAGCGCCGAGATCGACGTGGTCGAATTTTTGCGAATAGGCGATGAGCGCCTTGTCGCCCTCGGCGACGACATCGGCGATGATCGCCTGCACGGCCTGATCGACATCGACCGCTGCCTCGCGCTTCGAGGCCAGCAGGGCGGCGAAAGCCGTCCCGAAAGCGGGGCTGCGCGTGTCGAGCCGTTGCGGCATAGTCTTTCCTTTCGAAGGGAATTCTCTGTTAGCCACGCGGGCGCCGCATGGCAATCGCCCGGTCGAGGCCGGCCTTAAAGCAGGCGCGCGACCTCGGGGTCGATCTCGGCCGGCTTTACGAGGGGTGCGAACCGCGCGACGACAGTCCCCTGCCGGTCGATGAGGAACTTGGTGAAGTTCCATTTGATCGCTTCGGTCCCGGCAAAGCCCTTCTGCGCCCTTTTGAGAAATTGGTAGAGCGGGTGCGCGCCGTCGCCATTGACCTCGATCTTGGCGAACATCGGAAAGCTCACCCCGTAATTCAATGCGCAGAACTGGCCGATCTCGGTCTCGTCGCCGGGCTCCTGCCCGCCGAACTGATTGCAGGGAAAGCCCAGAATGTCGAAGCCCTTGCCGTGATATTTTTGATAAAGCGCCTCAAGCCCCTCATATTGCGGGGTGAATCCGCATTTGCTGGCGGTATTGACGATGAGCAGCACCTCGCCGCGGAAGGCGGCAAGCGATTTTTCTTTGCCGTCCAAGGTCTTGGCCGAAAAATCATAGATCGAGGCCATACTCTTTAATCCTGTCTGCGGCGGGCGCCATGCTCTAATGCCAAACCCGGAGCTTTCGCAAGCGCACGGCCGGAATCAAAAAAGCCCCCGCCCCGGCGAACCGGGACGGGGGCAATGGCGGGACCAAAAACGCGTCTATTCGCCCGGTGCGGGGAATGCGATCCGCCCAGAGGCCGATTCGGCGAGACGCGCCTTCAAGACGTCGATCTTGGCTTCGAGCTGGGCGATATCATCGCGCAGATCGATGATCGTCTTCTCGTAAATGTCGATCTTCTCCTGCAGGCGCCCAATCTCCATCCGCAATTCGCCGATCGTCTTCTCGTAGATCTGCATCAGCGTGGCGATGCGTGAATCGAGAACCGAGGCGAGCGTCGGCTGGCGATTGATCAGTGCCGACAAGATCGTGGCGATCGACCCGATCATTGTGCCGAAGAGGCCGGCAACGAGCGGCAGCCAGAATTCGTTGGGCATCGGCGGCCTACGGAACGACCGCCCTGGGGCCGACCGTGCCGCCGAGCGCGTTGCAGACAGCCGCCGAGGCGACATAGACCTTGCCGTCGGTGCCGATGAGCGATTGGCCGGCGCCAACGCCCGCCTCGATCGCTTGCGCCACGGCACTCGCATCGGCGACGGCGCAGGTGAAAGCCGTGACGCCAGACTTCAGCGAACCGATGGCCTGCTGCGTCGCCGGCGCGTCGATCCACGCCACGGCATTATTGATCGCCTGATCGAACCCGGCACAACCGCCGAGGCAGAACGCAAGCGCCAGCGCGCCCGCGCAGAAAACGCGTTTCATCCTTCGTCCTTTCGATTTGGAGCTTTACTCGAAACGATCCTCAATCGTTCGTTCGAGGTCGAGCGTGACTTGCGGGATTTTGCCGTTGGAAAATCGCATCAGCACCGCGAAGCCGCCGAGCGCCACGGCGAGATCATCGGCGGCGATCGCGACCGGCGGCACAAACACGCCGATCACGCGCAGCACATCGTCCACCGTCTTGAGTTCGCCGATGAGATTGGCGCTCTGGAAGGCCTGCGCCGCGTCGCCGAAATTGATCTGCGAGGCGTATTTAAGCGCCATTGCGATCTTCTCGATATCGGTGGCAAAAGCGCTCATGCCAGAGGCGCCTTGCCGTCGACATGCGCGGCCGGCGCAAGATCGAGATTGGCGGCGCTGGCCTCGGCGGGAAGCGCCCCCGCCGCCGACAGCCGTGCGATCAGCATTTGTCCGAGATTGTCGCCAAGCTCTTTGAAGAGTCCCGGCGCTTGCGCGACGAGATATTGCGCGGCCTGCCGCAGGACGGCATTGGCGATCGGAATTTCGAGCACTTTGCCCTTTTCCGCGCCTTCGACGAGGGCGAAGCCCGCCTCGATGGCGCGCGTCATGACCTGATCGATATGGGCGGCGTGGAGGGCTCGCGCGATGTCGGGCCCAAGCCGCGCCGCGAGCCACGCCAGCGCGAGGCTTGCCAGCGAGACGGCGGCCGGATGCAAGGCCGCAAGGATGTCGCTGACGAGCGCTCCCCACGGGACAGTCACAATCGGGTTGCTTGCGGCATAGGCAGACGACGCGACAAGCGTCATCGCCGCCGCAAAGAAGATGCGCGCGCGCATGAATGATCCTTCGGTGATTTGCCGCGAACCGCGCGGCGCGGTGAGAGCCACGAGCCAGAAACGGCTGTCGGCGCGGGGCGGACCGCCCGCGTTCAAGTCGCAAAAATCAATGCGAGGCGCGAACCGGCGCCTCGCATGAAATCAATTGGAGAGCATCACTGACCGGGCTCGCCGCCGTTATATTGCCCGCCGAGGCCCTCTTCCTTGCGCACGGTGTAATAGGCAACCGCCATCGTGCTCATATTGATGCAGGTGATGTTGACGTTGACGCTTTCCTGGTCGCCGGTGGCATTGTAGCCGATGACTGATTTCGGATTGAGCGTCTGCGTGCAAACGCATTGCCCGGCGCCGCGGCAGGTGAAGTCCTTGGCCTCCGCGGCAAGCGCCGACAGGCCGAGCATCAGGCTGGCGATGATTATTGCTTTTTTCATTTTCAGCTCCGCTGGTGGTGTGGATCAGCGCCCCACGAAAATGCCGCCTAGGCAGCCATTTGCGCGAGTACGCGTGCGACGACGTCGGCCTTGACCACATTCCTCCCCGGACAATCGTGATGATCGCGGCGGCACTCTTTGTGAAAATGCAGTCCGCGTACGCCAAGCTTGAAGCCATCCGGCCGCAATTCAAGCTTGCGATGTAACGCTGCCAGCGCTGCGACCATATTGTCGCGGACTTGCGCGCCCGGCCCTTCGTCAAAACTTTCCGTCGCGTAATCGCCGATCATTTCGACGCCGAGCGTCAGATGATTCCAGCACGAGACGGAGACGCCAACTTGCGTCAGATCACACAGGTTCCAAATCAAATCCTGTGCCACGAACAGGTGGACGCCCGAATGCCAGTGCAAAATGTCGCGCTCGTAGTGCTTCTGCGCAACAATCCTTTGCCGGGCCGGATGCGAGGATCCGAGCCAGGTTGCGAGACTTGGCACGCCGGTATTGTGCAGGGTGACGAAGCGCGGGCGCCAGTCCTGCCACGCCAGCGTCTCGACGAACCCGGCGAATTCGGCCGGCATATAGCTCCTGGGTTCGGCGAGGAAGGTCATCGCAAAGCCGCCAGGGCGACGACGGCGCGGCCATAGCGCGTGCAGCGCGGGCTGCGCCAGACGCCGAAATTATAGGCGCTGGCGACGGCGCACCAACCGTCCCGCCGATGCAGCGCCAAGGCTAGCTTGAGATAGCGCACGCCGGCCTCGATCCCGGCCTCGCCGTAGAGATTGCCCGTCACCCCGACCTGGCGCGCGGTCTGCGGGAGCACCTGCATCGCGCCGCGCTCGCCCGCCGCGCCGCGCATGGACATCCGCAACCCGGATTCGAAGCGCGCGATCGCTAGCGCCAGTCGCACCGGAACGCCGAGCGCCTCGGCCTTTGCCTCGACGAGCAATGCAACGGAGCCGCGCATGAGCGCCGCAGCCGGCGCCCCGTTTCCGGCACGAAGCGCCGGCGGCCGAAACAGACCGGCAAAGGGATCGAGATCGGCGCGATAGGCATCGCCCGGAAGGGCCGACCAGGGCGAACGAAACCGCGCCGCAGCCTGCGCGTGCGGCGCGAAGGCGAAGGCCGTGACGAGAAGAAGGCAGACGGCAATCAGCGCGGCGCGCGCGAAGGCGCCGCGGTCAAACGGTTCGGTCATCTTTCACCTCGGGTTGAGAGGCCGCGCGGAGCGGCTTGAAATCAGGTCAGCGTGCCGCCGCGCCAGACGCCGGCTGATGGCGACAGGAAGATTCCGATCTTGCCGGCGGCGAGCGATATGCCCGTCCCCGACGCCGCGCCGTTGATCGTGTCCGCGCCGGCGCCGAAGAGCTGCGCGGCATTGGCGCCGTCATTGATCACGATCTGAAGAACATTGGTCGCCGACGACGGCGACAGTTTCACGCTGTCGTTCGCCGAAGCCACCGCGGTCATGCGATTGATGGTGGCGGTGAGCGTCGTCGCCAGGGCCTGGCCGCCCCCGGCATGCGCGGTGACGTTATCCGCTTGGCTGTTGAGCAGCACTTCGGCAAGCTTCGCGGCCGGGAAGCCGCCGGCCGTCGTGCCGTTCTGCAGAACCAGCCGATTGTTGGTCGTATCCGCGATGAGTTCGCCGGCCGCGCCGGTAAAGGCCGCGATCGCCGTCGCGATGGCGCGGCGCAATTGAAGCTGGACGCTCATGCGACCTCCGCGACGGACTCGAGAGGGTCGGTATCCGGCAGCGCGTCGCTGACGGTGAATGTGCATTGCCCACGAGCGCCCGGGCCGGATGTGTAGCCGCTCGAGCTTCTCGCCGCCCCGCCCTGCCCGACGCTGCAAGTCAGAACGGTGCCGACCGTAACCTGTCCGGAATTATAGGAGATTGCCGCATAGGCCCCCGAGCCGCCGCCGCCGCCGCCGTCAAAGTAAAGCGTCTCGAGGAAGCAGCCATTCGCGCCGCAAACGTCCTGCTCTATCGCGCCGATGCTGGCGCCCCCGCCCCCGCCGCCGGGGGCACCGCCGCCAGTGCCGGCGCTCCCACCGCCGCCGCCATTCGGGGCACTCCCGCCGCTCCCGCCTGGACCGTTGTAGCCGCCCTGCGCACCCGAATTGCCGGGATCGTTTGTGGTGCCGCCGCTCGAGCTGCCACCGCCACCGCCTGACGGCGTACCGCTCCCGGAATAGGACGCGCCGCCCCCCGATCCGCCGCCGGCATAAAGCGGGCCGACGGTCGTCGCTCCACCAGGATTGCCATTGTTGGCGCCGCTCAAAGCTCCGTTACTCGACCCGAACGTGCCGCCGCTGCCGCCACCGCCCCACGCCTGGATGGTCAGCGTGTTGAAGCACGGCACGGTGAATGTGCCGGACGATGTGAGCGTGACGGTTTGCGGCGTCACGGTGCAGCCGCCCCCGCCGCCACCACCGTCGCCGCCTCCGCCCGACGATGGCGTCGGCACGAAGGGCGCGGCGGGCATAAAGAAGAAGGCGGGCGCCGGCAGTGCCCAAGCGAGCGCAGCGCCGAACAGCAGGGTCCGCGCCGCGAGCGCGAAAATGAAAGAGCACGATTTCATTGGAGCGCCGAGATCAGATAATGGGATGCGCCGGCAATGCGCGTGATGACGATATTGAATTCGTCGCCGGAGGTCGTGTTGAGGGAATCGCCGATGTTCGATCCTTCCTTCCAGCCGCCGGTGAAATTGACCGAGCCGGCCGACGAGCCGTTGCTGATCAGGATCACGCAGGAGCTGTCGGACGACGGCGGCTCGAAATTGAAGGCGCCGTTGTTGGTCAGCGTCTGCAACGGCCCCTTGCCGCAGTCCGGCGTGAAGGTCGAGGTGGCAATGCCGTTGCTATAGGCGGTGATATTGGCGCCGCCGGTCGCCTGTTGATCCGGCACGTCGAGCATGGCCGGCGTATGCGTGCCGCTTGGAATATTGAGGACGCTCGGGCCGCTCAGCGAAAAGGCGAGCGTGCCGCCGGAAAGGCTCAGGGCCTGCGCCGCGCCATTGTTCGGCGCATAGAAGACGACGCGCCAGACACCGCCGCCGGTATATTCGATGATCGCCTGATCGCCGGCGCCGGTTGTGATACTCGCCGCACCGGGCGTCAGCAGCGATGCACTCTGCTCTATGGAGAGCGACGCCGTGAACGCGATGAACTTGAATTGACCGACCGCGCAGCTCGATCCGAAACTCGTGATGGTCGTATTGCCGGTGATCGAAATCGCATCCTGCGGCACGCTGCACGGATCGACCGTCGAGGCCGATGCGATCGAGGCGATGCCGCCGCCGAGCTGCGGCATCCAGATATGATTGGTCCGGTCGATGAAGCCGAGATAATCGAACGCGGCCGAGTCATAGAGGCCGAGGCCGGGAAAGCCCGCGAACGGCGAATTGTTATTATACCAAAATTGGCCTTCCTGCGGATTGCCGGTGCAATCGACGCCGGGGATCGTGCCGCCGCGGCTGTTCGACAGCAATTCCTCGATCGCGGCTTGCAGGAAGCCCTGCTCCTGGATCGCGGTGAAGACGCCGGTCTGCGGCAGGCAGGCCGGTTCGCTGGTTTGCGCGAGCGCAGGGATCGCCGCGCCGAAGATCAGCGCGAGCGCCAGAAATAAGCGTTTGAGCATCAAAAGCCCTCGGCGATGATGTTGACGTTGGTGCGCGAGACGGCGCTGCCGCCGTTGAAGATTTGCACGGTGCAACCCGATGCGGTGAGTGCGGAGACGACGGGCGTGTCGCCGGCCTGCAAGCCGGTGACCTGGATCAGCGGCACGTTCGAGCCGTTCGGCCCCCCATTAAAGGGCGCCGCGGTCGCGGTGCCGTCCGGCGTGAACGTGATCGACAGCCCCGCGGCACTGACGGACTTGCCGAGATAATGATCGACGCGATCCTCGACGGAACATTGCGCCTGGAACCCGTCGATGATCGCCTGGATATTCGGATTTGGCGCCTCGATCTTGATGCGCCAATTGACGAAGCGGCCCTGATACTGTCCGGGCACATATTTCTGCCAAGCGCCCCATTGGATCGCCGCCACGGCCGCCTTATAGGCCAGCCCCGAAAGCGTGCTGAGATGCGGTATGGCGCCGGTCGGATCGGTGCCGATCTGAATTTCCGCCCAGGCGGTGATATCGGCCGCCGCCGCGGCACCGAGGAAATCCTGAACGCCGAGCCAGTTCGGCCGCCCGGTGAGATAGCCGCCGATCAGGCCGGTCTGGGCTTTCGACCCGGTTAGCTCGAACGCGCCGGTCTGCTCGTTGAGTGCCCAAATCTTTTTGCCGACGGGGGCGCCAAGTGGCGCGGTGCCAAGCGCCTCAGTGCCCAACGGCATCGATTGACCTCATCAGGGTTGCGCCGTGGCGGTCACCTTCATCGAAATGCCGATGGCGATGACGCCCTCATAGCCTAGGTCGAAAATGTCGGAGATCGGCACGGTGTAGGTGCCGATGCAGGGGGCGTTGCCCTCGATCGCCGCCGCCAGCATGATCGCCACCGGCGTGATCGCGCGCTGCGTCACGATGAATTTGGCGGAACTGCCGGTGAGATTGATCTGGCCTGTCGCGCCGTCGAGATGGCGCGCCGGGGCGTCGAGATTGGCTTGCGAGCCGGTGAGGGCGAACGATCCGGTCGCGCCGGAAAGGCCGTGACCGATCCGCAAGGTTGACGCCGAGCCGGTCAGCGCAAAGCTGCCGGTCGCTTCCGGTGCCTTGTGCCCCGTCGATGTCTGTGATGTCGAGCCGGTGAGGCTAAAACTCCCCGGCGTCCCGGTGAGGCCAAATTGCGCCGGGCCCACGCCGTCCGCGCCGAGCGGCAATGTGCCGAGGGGTGATGTTCCTAACGGCATTCGTTATGCCGCGAAAAGACGCGAAGCCGCGCCGCGGGACTGCGGTGGCAACATTTGTTCACCTGAGTTTGAGGCGGCTAATCAAAAGATGCGGCCAGCGCCACAGGCTTGAGCGCTACCGCAACCTATGCCAATGTCATCCCGCGTTCGGGAGGTCGATCGATGTTAGGATGGCTCACGAAGCTGTTCAGACGCCGCAACAAATATGCCCAAACGCCAAAAGCGGAAATCGAATGGCTACGCGCCGAACTGAACGCGGCTTTTGACGACATAGAGCGCGAGCTTCCCCCCAACCGCAAGTCGATGAAAAGCTCCTCAGAAGGCTACGCAGGATCAGGAACGCGGCGCGTCAGCTAATCGAGAATGGATGAATCCACGATACTGTCTATGTTGTCGCGCGACGTGGCGGGATAGTCGCAATTCCGGCACGACTCGTTTTCGCAGCGCCGCCGCTCGATGTGCATCTTGCGGAAATCTTTCATCCGCTGGCCACGCCAGATGCTGGCGAGGCTGCTCTCGAAGACATTCCCGACGGTCGTTTTCTTGTTCCAATCAACGCAGCAAGCGCTGACCTGTCCATCAGAATGCACGACGAGCGTGTAGAAGGGAAACGGACAGACCTCTCGCTTCTCGCGCACCGGCCTATTGCCGGCCGAACCGGATGAGAAGACTTCCGCCTCAAGATCGCGTTCCTCGAAACCATTCCAGTTCTGTGAGTGCTCCAAGCAGCACTCGTCGGCGATCTCTCCCCACACCGTCTTGAACGCGCTGGCTTCTTCTTCGTCCTTGCCGTCGATCATTTTCGCGTAGATGTAAGGCTTCGTTTTGCCGAGAGCATCGCGCTTGTCACGAAACGCGCGGACGTTCGCCACGACTTGCCCCGGCGCCACGCGAGAGCCGGTGATCTCCAAATGCCGCTCAGCGGTCATCGCATAGACGCTGACGCGAAGATAATCGAGCCCCGAGGCGAGAAGGGCGTCAGCCCGGCTCCCGACCAATGCCGTGGCGTTGGTCGTAAGCTCGATGCGATCCGCCAGCCCCATTTCCGATGCGATCCGGATCATCTCGGCCGCGTCTTTATGGAGCAGCGCGTCGCCGAGCATGTGGAAGCGGAGAGCCTTGAGTTTCCCCAATTCCTGAATATCGCGGCAGACTTTGGTGAAATTCTCAACCGAAAGCTGATGGATGCCGCCGGCCTGCTCGGCGTAATCGGAAAACGACTCCGGGCAAAACCGACACGAGAAATTGCATCGGTTCGTCAGCTCGACAAACATCACGAGGGGCGCGTCGAGCGGGATTTTTTGTTCCAATGGAACACGCGCTTCCGCCAGACTGGAAAATCGCCG
Source organism: uncultured Methylovirgula sp. (assembly GCF_947646745.1). Classification (NCBI taxonomy): domain Bacteria; kingdom Pseudomonadati; phylum Pseudomonadota; class Alphaproteobacteria; order Hyphomicrobiales; family Beijerinckiaceae; genus Methylovirgula; species uncultured Methylovirgula sp. The sequence goes on from NZ_CANSHK010000037.1 coordinate 12,294, forward strand.
CAGATCGCCGCTCATGCCAAGCCCCAATGAAGATCACGCTTCATTGAAGCCTATACGCCTCTGCGATTCCGCTGCTAAGTTCCTGTTCAATCACATTCCTGTGAAGCTAAAGCACACAACTGGCCGTCCAGTGATATTGGGTGATGTGGACGGCGGTTAAGGTTGCGGTCGTGCTATAGGCATTGAATCCATCACTAGTCACAAACCGCGTCGATGCGGCGCCGACCGATGAGGAAGAGGAAAGGTCCCAAAATGATCCGGGAGCACCAGTGGAGGGATTGTAAAACGTGATTGTCGGGTTTGCGCATTGTTTCTTGGTCTTGAAGACGGTCTCTCCAAGGTCGTAGAAATCCGTCGTGTTGAGCGCAACGTTTGACCGTGCGGTAGCCGTTTCCGACGCTGTTCCAGGCGCAATCCCCAGCGGATAACTCGTCTCAAAATAAGCTAAATCGAAAGGAAGCTCTAGCCAAACAGGCCGCATTTCTGGCGTCGGAGGATTGCTCGGAATTGCACCGGCAGTCAGATTGGGCGTAACGCGGATATCGGCAGCAGCGATGGAGCATTCTTGGGCTGCCGTCAATGCGACGTTGCAATCGAAAACAATTTCGTACCCATTCGTCGCATTCGCCGAGACGTTGAATGTGTATGCCTCGATGCACCAGACGCCGGAAGCGCAGCTTGATAGAGGGGTTGACCCAAGATCACCCGTGACTGTCGAAAAATTATCCTGAGCCGAGGCGTAGGCACTCGATACTTTTGGCGTGACCGCGGCACCGCTGTCCTGCGTATATCTGACCTGAACCGTGACAGTCTGTCCCGCGAGGGGGGCCGCTATAAAGCTCCCTATCTTCGCGGTGATTTTTGTGTCGGTGTTTGAAGTGGCACCATTGCACTCAAGCCCATAAAGAGGCAACCCGCTCAAACCTATCGCGGCTCTTTGGCACGATCCGACGGCGCCTGTTTGCTGCACCTGAAAGCCATCAGCCGTGTAATTACCGGGCGCGCTGGTCGATGTCGCGAGGCCGCTCGTGCCGAGCTGCCAGATGTCGAACGTGCCGTTGCGGAACTTATTGACAAAACCGGAAGCGTAGGTCGGAACGCTTGAGGCGATTGCTTGGGGGATGTCCTCCGCTAAAAGCGTCAGCGAAACCAGCGCCGATGAATCGAGCGAAATAGCAGTATTGGCGCCCGCCGAGGACCACAATGCGCCGCGCGTCAGCGTCGGGCCCGTGGTGCTATAGGTGCCCTGACCGATTTCCCAATTCGAGCCTCCGTCGCTGATGTAATAGGAGACTTGTGAGCCGTTCGGGACGCCGGCGGTCGAAGCGCTCATCGCGCCAGTGACGGCGCTGCCGAGCGTGATGGTGCCCGTCCCCGGCGTGCCGGAGACGGTCATCTTCACGTTATCGACGAGATAGGAAGCCGCGGCCGCGGCCGGCTCGATCGGGGCGGCGAAGCCGAGCGCGAGGATGGCCGCAACAAAGACCGCGGCGAGCGCGTGGCCGGCGCGGCGTGTCAGATGACCCATCATGTCCTGATGCCCTTATTGCAAGGTGAGCAGATCGCCGCCGTTCGGCGTCGAAGTGAAGGTATCGCCGTTCAGGCCATTCAGCGTGATCGACGACCCGTTGTCGTACCAGCCGATCAGCGTCTTGCAGCTCGCCGATCCATTGCCGAGCGGCGCCGCGTCGTAATAGACGACATAGCGGAACGGCCCCATATTGCCGGTGCTCGACGTCCATGTCGTCGCCGCGGCGGCCAGCGATTCCGTGCCGGAGGCATTGGAAACGCCGGTGCCGCTGACCGCCGCGCCGCCCGTCGTATAGCCATCGCCCGACGCCAGTTCATTCGCCGAGATATCCGAATAGCAATGATTGGCCGCGACCGGGGCGGTGTTCGTCAACATCGCCCTGATGGCGTCGGCGTTGAGATTGAGGTTGCCCTTGGCGATGTCATCGACGAAGAGATTGAACTTGTTGAAGGCTTGCGCCGCCTGCGCCGATTGGACCGGCGCGAGCAAGCAAGCACCAAGCAGCGCGGCGGCGAGCCGCGCGGACAGCGTCTTCATGATTGTCTCCTGAAAGTGCGGATCAGCGCGCCGCGCCGTGAACCGCGATGGACGAATTCTTGTAGTCGCCGGTGGCGATGCGGACGAAGCGGATGCGATCGCCGAGGAAGCCGTCGAGAATCTCGCCCGGCGCGAGACGCTGCGGGACATGCGGCGCCAGGCCGGAGAGTCCCGTCAGCGTCGCGATCTGCCGGCAGCCTTCGCGGGCAAACCGGAAATGCGCGATGTCGATGCCGCTGCGGCCGCCGTCGAGCGAGGTTTGCAGGATGACCGAAAGGCTCTCGCCGCCTTCGCCATAGGCGAAATCGACTGCGACGCTCAGCGCGCGCAGGCCGGCGAGAACGAGCCAATCGCCCGCTTTCGTACCCTCGGTGATCGCGTCTTCGAATTCCGCATCCATGTCAGATCGTCCCTAAATCGAGGTCGGTGACGGCGTCGTCGTCGGTCGAACCGAAGTCATCGACGAGCGACACCGGATCGCTGGCGTCGGTGCCGCCGAAATCGACGCTCGTGACCTGCTGCAGGATCAATTGCTGCGCCGGCGCCTCGCCCGAGACGGCGAGGTTGACCGCGGCACCCGGCCAGCCGTTCGCCTGTTCGTTGATCGCCTCGAGGAGATTGGTGACGAGCATGTTTTGCGTGAGCGTCACCGAGGCCGAGCCGGCGCTCACCAGCGTCATGTTCGGGATCGGCGTCACCGTCGCCAACACCCAATAGGTGCCGGGCGTCGTGATCTTGAACGGCGGCAGGATGGTCGCGCCGACCGTCTGCGCGGTCGATGCGGTCGGCCCTTGCAGGATTTTATAGGTGACCTGCCCGCGGCTGTCGGTGACGGCATCCCAGGTGAGATCCGAGAACTGGCCGTCGAAGGCCAGGCGCAGGTTCTGCGGGATCGCCACCGGCCCGGCGAGGCCGAGACCCGTCAACGTGTAGGCATAGACCGCGCAATCCTCGATCGGCTGCACGCCGCCGCCGAGCGAATTGAAGCTCTGGAACTTGAAGTAAATCTTCTGCCCGATCTGATCCGGCTCGAAGCTCTGCTTGAACAGATTGCCGCTCAAGGAGGCAAAGAGATCGCCGGCGCCATGCGCCTCGATCGCCGAGCCGAACAGGCCGCGCATCAGCGGCGCGAGCGTGTATTTGTCGGCCGCCGTCAGCGTCGCGTTCTGATAGGCGACGATTTCGCCGGTCGGCGGAATGCCGACGAAGGCCGCGCTGGCGCCCGAGGCCATGGTCGGCTGGCTGACCGAGGCGAGTTGCCCGGCGCTCTCCGTGAGGTCGACCGCAAGCGCGTTGACGCCATCGGGCATCGCGGCGCCGTTCGACGCGGCGATGACGCTTGGCAGGGGCTGCGTCAGCGATCCCATTATGCTCGCGCCGACGATCTCGCCGACCTGCGAAAACGAATTGTTGTCGAGCGAGACGAAGACGGTGCAACCGCCCCAGCTCTGGCCATTCTGCACCGGCGACACTGCGATCCAGACTGCGAGCGCGCCGGCAAGCTGGAACGGCGGCTCGAAGATCAGCGGCGCATTGATCGCCGGCGCCGGCGCATTCGCGGCGATGCCGGTCGAGGTCTTGCCTTGAACCGGATATTCGACCGCCGTCGCAACGCCGTTGGGGAATTCCTCCGCCGTGACGTCGAGCAGGCCGTCGTCGGCCTCGGTGATCGAGGTGATGCGGACGGTCGCATTGTTGAGCCCGACGAGCGGATCGGTGAGCGTCACCAGATCCATCGGTTCGAGCAGGCAATATTCCCAGGAGAGCTTGAACTTGTAATTGCGGCGGATATAGAGCCCGCGCTGCAGGATGAGCTGCGCCGCCGTCTGCGCGATCGACGGGTCGCAGATCTCATGCGCGGTGACGGTCGGCGCGATCCTCAGCTCATATTTTTCGATCGCGCTCTGATCGAAGGCGGTGACCGGCGTCGCGTCGTAGAAATTCGAGCGCTGCGAGATTTCCAGATTGACGTAGTTCGGCGCCTCCCAGGGGTCGATCCGCGTCACCTGGACCGGATCGTTGTGCGCATCATGGACGAAATCGTCATCGGTGAGGTCATAGATCGGCGTGACATCGGGCGTATAAGACCACGTTCCGGCCGGATTGGGCGCCGACAGCGGATAAGAATAGCTTTGCGCCGCGTTATTGGTCGCAAAGACGATCTCGGCGCTCGTCGGCGTCTTGTAGATCGTCCCGGTCAGCGGCGTATCGCCATAGGGAATGAATTTCAGCAGACCGCCGGACCAGACCGCCGCCGTATTGGTGATCTTGAGCCATCGCTCGAGAACGGAGCTGGCGCTCTCCTGATCGGTCAGCGCCGGCGAGATCGCAAAGCCCTGCGCGCGGCAATAGGATTGGTACGAGGCATCGCCGTTCGATGAAGCCAGCAACGTCGCCGTGTCGATCGAGCTGGCCGGAAAGCCGACGCCAAACTGGCTGCTGGTCAAAAACTCTTGAATGCAAAGCGCCGGATCGGCGTCATAGGCGTTGAAGCCTGTGAACGAAAGCGGCCCTTGAATCTCGAACGAATAGGAGTCCATCGTCGCGGACTCGCCGAGATTGCATTGCGTGGCAGTGACGACGATGACGCCCGGATATTCGAGCGCCTGGCTGGGATAATCTTCGGCGAGAACCTCCCAGGCGCCGCCGGCGGGAACATCGCCGGGCAAGACGCCGTTGCCGCCCAGGGTCTTGACGTTCGCTAACGGCGAGATCGTCGAATTGTCCCAAACCGCGCTGATAAAGGTCAGCGGCCCCTCGCACAGGGCGAGCATGATCTTGCTGTAATAGGTCTTGGGGTTTTGCCCCTTGCCGAGCGCGCCGCCCTTGCCGCCGCCGCTTTTGCCGCCACCCTTGCTGCCGGCCGGCACGCCGTAAAAGCCGCCGTTCCAGATGACGTTCGGCGCAATCTTGCCGACGCCGAAAAGAATCGGGATCGGGATCGCGCTCGAAGCCGTCTGGATTTGCAGGCCGGCATAGGTCGGCGTCTGGGTCTGCTGGTTGCCTGAGCGAAAGAGGCCCATTCACGCACGCTTCCAATAGCTGAAAAACTTGCGAGCCCGCTTCGGATCGGACAGCGTAACGTCGCGCTCGACGCGCTGCTCGGTCACCTTTTTCACGGCATAATAAGCGTGAACGATCGTCAGCGGATCGCTTCTCGTGACGATTGCGCCGTGACTATAGGTCCGGCCATAACGGAAGACCGCGACATCGCCGGGTGCGGGCGTCTCGACTTCGGCACAGCGGTCGAAAATGAAGCCGAGATAGCGCTCTTCGCTGCGATGCAGATGCCAGTCGGCCGGATAGGGCCGCGGATCGAACGGCGCGCAGAGCCCCGTATCGACAAAGACACGGACGAGCAGCATGCCGCAATCGACGCCGACACCCTGGATGTCGGCGCAGTTCTGATAGCGCGTGCCGATCCATTGGCGTGCCGCGGCGACGACACGCGCGCGCTCTTCGGCTTCGATGAGGTTCATGATCCTATGCCGCAAATGTCGGTGGCGGGATGTAGGGAAAGCCCAGGAAATTCGCCAGATTGTTGAAGCGGCCGGCGCAGGTCGATTGGGTGAGATCGCAGCCGTAATAGGCTTCGAACGTATCGCCAGCCGCCGGAACCGCATCGAGCGGATAGGCAAAGGTCAGTGTGTTGCCGCTCACGCCCTTGACCGTCAGCGACACGCCTTCGTTGGCGCCGCTGGTGAAAATGAGCGTGCCTTGCGCCAAATCCGCAGCGATGCCCGATAGACTGGCGACGATGCTCGCGGCCGTTGCGGATTGGACGGTTCCGGTCACGCGAAAATTCTCTTTATTGAGCCCGCAGCCATAGCCATAAAGCACCCATTGGCAGGCCGGCGCATAGAGCTTGCGCGGCATCTGGATATTGAGCAGGACGAGGTCGGAATTGACGGTGACTTGCGCCGTCGTCCGTCCGACGCCGTCGACGGTGCCGACCCTGCCCTTAAACAGCACCACGCTGCCGACGGCCGGCTCGCCCCAAGCGCTCAGAAAAGCACGGGCGCGGGTGATGAAACAGCCGTCCAGGATGCCATTTGCGATGGCCGCAAGCGCGGCGGTGCCCTTGATCAGATCGGTCTGGGCGGCGACGATGGTGATCTTCTGATGATCGACGGAAAGCCCGACCGAGCACTTGTACTTCAATCCATCGACGCGGATCGAATTGCCGAGAAAGACCGTCCCACCAACGGTAACGTCGATATCCGCGTTGGTAAAATAAAGCGCGCTTGCGTCCGCAAAGGTGAAGGTGAAGCAATCGGCCATGATCATCTGCGCGTCGGGCGCGGCGCGCACATCATTGATCAGATCGATGACGGCTTGGCTTGCCTGTCTCATCGCTTGCCCTCGCGAAACTTGATGATCGCGGCGGCGAGTTTTTCCGGCGTCCCGATTTGATCGACGGTGCCATAGATCGTCAGCCGAGCCGCACTCTCGACGATCTTGACCCTTCCGTCCCTTGTACGGCTGATGACGCAGCAGATTTTCACGGCTTCACGCTTCGGAATTTGAGGCTGCTCGTTTGATGAAGCCCGCGCATAAACTCTTCGAATTCCTGCTGGTCGGACAGAAAGCGGCAGACCCAGGCGTAAGTCATATCGACTGAGATCTGCACACCGGCATTGGGCGCCGTGTTGAACGAGAGCGTGTTCGGCAAAATGAGTGAATAGAGATCGGGCGCGAGGGCGCCGCCATTCAGATAAACATTGTTGAGAGCGCTCACCCAGCCGACCGGCGAAACCGCACCGCCGAGCGTCCGAACCAACGTGAAATGGGTCGTGACCCCATCGCCTGCCCCCTCCAACTGGCCGGTGACACTGCTATCGCCCGGATCGCTGTAGAGAAACGTTCCGAATTGGCCTTGCAGCGTCTCGTAAAGCCCGCGCAGGGCCTGATAGCTGGCGGCGCCAAGGCCCGAAAAGGCGGAATATTGATCGAGCGCTTCGACGCTCAACTCGTAGGCATAGAGCGGATAGGAATAGAGCGGGATGCGGACCTCGCGGCCGGAGACGTGAGACGCAATGCGCGTCGAAAAACCCGGCGTGCGCTTGACCGGCCAAGCGACGTTACTCGACGCGATCGGAAACGAAGGAGGCGGGTTCATCGTGCTTTTCCGATCATACCGGCCTCAGACCGAACTGGCGCGAGAAGATCTTGCCGATCGAAGTCACATTGTCCGCGATTTCGTCGACGACATCGGACGGCTTGCGCGCACCGCTGACGTTGACCTGCCAATTGTGATAATGTGTCCCGCCGCCGCTCTTTGGCTCGCCGCCCGCCGACAGCATTCCTTGCGCCCAAGGCGTTACGCCTGCCGGCACGACCATCTCGCCTCTATGCGCTTGCACGACCATATCGCGCGGCAATTCCCAGGCTCCCAGCGCAAGACCGCCGGCGAGCACGGTCGATGAAGCCGCCGCTGCCGGCCCTGCCGCGGCGGGACCGATGATCGGCGCGAGGAAGGCGAAAACACCGCCGAAGGCGGCTCGCGCGTCGGAAATGAGCGTTGGAATAAGACCGGCTGTGGCGGTCGCTGCACGCGTTGCACCGCCAGCGCCCACCGCCGCTGTTTGCGCGGCCTGCCCGGCCGCAACCGCGCCTGTCTGCGCCGCCTGCGCCGCAATCGTCGCCTGCGTCTCGGCGGCTTGGCCAGCCAGCCAATCCGCCACCATGCGGATACGCGCTTGGATGAAATCCTGGACGATGGTCAGCAATATTTTCTGCGCGGCCTGACGCAATTTTTCGTGGCCTTCGATCATGCCCATGATCGACGAGGATACCGCGGAGCCGATCTGATCGAACGTGTGGCGATAGTCCGCGTAAATCTCGCGATTATAGCTAAGCGCGATCTGCTGGCGCCGCAGGGCGCCTTCGGCCTCGGCCTCTTCGAGCTTCTGCTGCGCCTGAACAGAGCCGGCGGAATTTTGCGCATAGGTCGCTTGCACGGCCTGGAGGTGCCGGCGTTCCAAGGCCTCGCGCTGGTTCTCCAGCCCGAGCAGGCTTTGCAATTGCTGCTCGTGGCTGATCTGCGCGGTCTGCGCCTGTTCCTTGACCAAAGCCTCCTGCATTTTCACGCCGTCGAGCGCGATCTGATATTGCGCATTGGCCTGCTCGCGGGCGATCGACAGCAGGGTCGCGTTCGCCGCGCGGCTCGTCTCGGCACCCTGGGTCGCGCTTCGCGCATAGGCCTGCGAGACTGACGCGAAGGTCTCGCCCAGCTGCGACGCGCCGCTGCGCAATGCAGCCGTCGTCGCATCGACCGAAGCAGCGGCCTGCTGCATGCCGCGCTGCAAATCGGAAATATCGGCGTTGAACGTGATGGTGACTGCGTCGCTCATTGAGCCTTTACCCGTCCGTCAGGAAAGCGCGCGATCAGCGCACCGATGCCGCTCGGATCGCTCGACGATACCGGCGCCGGCGCCGGCTTCGGCGCGATGCGATAGACGCATGCGAGAATTTCATGGACCGGCGGATGTTCGCGCCAATAAGCGAAAAGCGCGCTGACGTCGTAGAGCGTCATCTCGTCGATCTCAGCCGGCGTGTAACCGCAGGCCGTCATCAGGCGGGCGTAGATCAGCGCGAAATCTGTTCCGCGCCCGCCTGCTCTTCCCCCGGCGAAGGCTCCGCAGCGATGAAGCCCGCGAGCTGCAGCACGGCACGCATGACCGCAGCGATCTCCGTCGCGGTCGCCTCGGTCGCGTGCAGGTTTTGCGCCGCCTGCGGATGATCGCGCTCCAGCGCGACCATGATTATTTCCGTCGCGGCGGCAATGCTCGCGCCGCTGCGTTGTGCCTCGGGCGACAGCAGCGGCTCGATGCGCTGGATTTGCGCCAGCGTCAGCGGCCGCACGCGCCAGTCTTCGCCGCCGAGATGAATTGTGATCGGTTGCGGCCGCATTACGAGGCCTCCGCAAAGGACCAGGTCATCACATTGCCGCTCACGTCGGCGAAGCAGGAAAAGTCGAATTCGGGAATCACGAAATCTTCGAGCTTGGTCCCGAAACTCAATTTGCTCGACGTGCAATTGTTGAGTTGGAGCGTCACCGCTTGGCCTTGGAAGGTCGTGTAGAACAAAGCCTGAAACGTCGGCGTCGCGCCGATGAGCTGGTTGGCGACGGTGAATTTCTGGCCCGCGCCGGTGATCGTATAGGTATAAGTGATCAGCACCGCCTTGCCCTCGTCGGCGGCGGCAAACGAATAGACGCCGGCCGCGACGCTATATTGACCGGCGCTCGGGCTCGCGGCGACCTTCACCAGCGGCAAGCCGGTCGCCGCATAGGTGACGCCTTGGTCATCGGCGAAGCTCGCGGCGCTGGCCACGCTCACATTATAGGGGCTGGTCGCCGGCACGGCGCCGGCCTCGGCGAAGGACGTCGCGACCTGGCCGGCCGTCGGCGTCAGCCCATAATAAAGATTGGCGAAGGCAAGGCCCGAGATGCGGGCGACCTTGGCTTTGCCGGTCGTCTTGATCGTACCGCGGGCGATGGCGACCGGGCGCTGGAACTGGCCGTAAAGCTCCTTGACGCCGGCCGCCTCATCGATCGTGACTTCCTGCACAAGGCCGAAGTTGAGCGGCGTCGCGCCGACAATATCGCTGCGCGTGCCGATGAGCACGCCCGAGCCGAAACTATACATGGATCAATCCTTTCAGGGTCGTGGTGGCATCGCGCCACGGCGAGAATTCAAAAGCGTCATGGCCGGGCTGACCCGGCCATCCGCGGCCGGCTTAAGCGAGCACGAGCCGCACCGGCACGACGAGAAGCGCGTCGCCGTCGAGGTCGCCCGGGTCTTTCAGGACCTTGCCGTCGATGCGGCCGCTATAGACGGTGCCGGCGAGCGTGTTGCGGCCGAGGCCGAGATCGGCGCCCTTGAGCGCGAAGGCCTGATCGAGCGCATCCATCACGCCGTCGAGCAGCGACGCGCCGACACTATCGCCCTTGGCGCTGAGATAGATGAAGAGCTTCGGTTCGATGACGCGCTTCGCCACCGCGCCTTCGCTCCAGGTGTAGGATTCGAGACCGCCCTCGAAGACGAAACAGGCCGGCCGTGCCGCGGGCGGCACGTCGCTCCACAATTTGAGCTTACGCGACGGGCCGCTCTTCCATGGGTAAGCGGACGCAACGAGGCTGACGAGCGCCCCGATCGCCGCATCGCGAGAGGTGATCATGGATGTCCAATTGTCGAGAAAAGACCGCGGCGATTATTCGCCCGTTTTCAGCTCGGGATATTGCGAGTGAAGATAGGGCACTATCTCGTAATCGATCTTGGCGATGACTTCGCCGGCAAGCGAGCCAATCATCCGGCGCAGCATTGGATCCGCTTTGTCGGCCGCAAATTGCATCGGCGGGTCGAGGCTGCGCATGAGAGCATCAAGCATCACTTTGAGAGCTTGCGCGTCTTCAATCCCCACGGCGTCTCTCCCGTCCGATTGATCGCTGACCATAACGCAAAATCACCCCACGCCCAAGGCCTCCAACACGGCCGCTTTCAGCCCCGTCTCGATGTCGTCCTGCAGAGCGTCGAGTGCGCTGCCCATGAAGGCGAAGGCGCGGATCGTCGAGCCCGGATGATGCACGATCTTGGCGAAGCGCTGCGCCCCGCCGGTGACAAAGGCCAGCGTCTTGGCCTTGCTCGGGAGGATGTCGTGCGCCGCGGTCTTGCCGCCATATTCGAGAATGCCGGCATAGGGCACATCGTCGCTTCCGACGCGCGCCATCGAGCCCGAGCCGTCGTCTTCGAGATCGGAGTCAATCGAGCCGAGGAGCCTGCCCGAGCGCGGCGTCAGGATCGCGCCGGAAAGATTGGCGATGACCTGCGCTTCGAGCGCCTGGCGCAAGGCATCGGCCTTGTCGGCCAGCGCCGCGGCGACGGCATCGGGATCGAGACCGATCATGGCAGGATCACGCGGCGATAAGGTTGCAGCGCGCCGGCGACGAAATCCGGCACGTTCTTGACGATGAAGGAGGTCGTCTCCTGCCCGCCAAGCGATTTCGACTGCTGGCCGATGCGCGTGCGATAATTATAAAGCTCGGCGATCCAGTCCATCGCCGCGAAGCAGAGATCGGCCGGCACATAGCCATAGGCGAGCGCGACCGATGCGCCGGCATCCGCCGCCGAAAATGTATAGGCGCCGGCTGAGACGATATATTGCCCCGCCGTCGGATTGGCGGCGACGGCGACAAGCGGCGTCCCACTCGCATAGACGACGCCGGCGTCGCTTGCCCAATCGCCATAAGGCTCCTGCGCCAGGATTTCATAAGGCGCAGCGGAGGGAACGACCGCGGCTTCGGCCGCGACCTGGTAGCCCGCGGTATAAGTCACGATGACATTCTGCACCCCGGCGGTGAAGAACCGGCCGCGCAAGGCGAGCCGCTGCATATGGCCGGGCGGCGCGGCCTCCGCCGCTTCGAGCACATAGCCGCTTTGGCGCGGGCCACCGGCGACGAGCGGCGGCGCCGGCGCGATCGTCACGCCATCCACGACGAGCGAGGTGAGCGCTGTCGCCGGCCATTGCCGCAGGACAATCTCCGTGTCATTGCGGCCGTCGCGCGTCTCGACGATCTGCTGGGGCAGAATGTTGGCGCGATCGAGAAAGCCGAGCGTCGCGCGGCTCACCTGCGTGATGAGGCGGCCGAGCAATGCGTCGTCATCAGGGCTGGCGAGATCGAGCCAGGCTTTGAGATCGGCAAGATCGACGAGATCGAAGGGCGAAGACATGATCATCCTGATGTGGCCTGCCGCGCGGCCTCGCGCAGCGCGGCATTGGTGATCGGCAGACGCACGCGCACGCCCTTCTCACGCAAGAGAGCGAAGAGCGCGCGGCGGCTTAGGGTTTCGAGATCCGGCACGTCCATCGCGGCCGATGTCATCGGGTGCGAGGCGGATGCCCCGGCGCAGGGCACAAAGCCATGCGCGAGGACCAGCGCCGCCAGATGATCCTCGATCTCGATGAGGCCGTTCGTATCGACGTGATAGACGCGGCCTGCATGCGAGAAGCCGGTGCAATGCGCCGGCGCGCGCAGTTTCATCAGCCGTTGCCGATATTGCTGATGACGGCGAGCGACGGCGGGAAATAATGCTGCAGCACTTCGTCGGCATAGACGCCGTATTCATATTTGCGCGAGCGCAGCGGCCATTCGATCTGGTAATAATCCTGCCGCGTGCGGATCTGCATGACATTGCCGACGCCCGAGAGCGGATAGGGCAGCGCCTTGGTCGTCATCAGCACCGTGCCCGCCGGCATGTTCGGATGCACCTTGATATCGAGCGCGCTGCCGCCCTGCATCGAGAAGCGGTTGAGATAGGTGCGCACCATGACGCCGCCGCCGATCGCATTCTGGCTCGTCTCGAAGACAAAGCGCTGCGCCGCGACCGCGGAGCCGGTGAGGATCTTCTTCGAGATGTTCAGCGCTTCCTGCGACGACACCCAGATCGTGTCCGGCGACAGACGGAAATTGTCCCAGAGCGATTTCAGCGCCGCGTCGATCTCGACCACGCCGCCGGCGCCATCCGCCGTCAGCGGCGTGCCGGTGCCGGCCGTTCCCGTCGGCTGAAGCGCGACATAGGCGCCGGAATTGGTTTTGACCGCCTGCGAGATCAAGCCGTCAAAGGCCAGCAGATTGGCCGAATTGTCGCTCGCGCCGAGCGAGGCGGCGGTCTGCGTACCGGCCGCCGCCGCAGTGATGACGATCGAATTGATCGAGGTGATCGCGCCGAGAACTTCCGAACCCGCCGCGCCCCAGAACCAAGCATAGCCCAGCGCGCCTTTGACGGCGCTGATCGAGGCGGCGACGCTGCCGTCTGGCCCGGTGATGGAAACGGTCGCATTGGCCGAGGGCTTGGCCGCGCCGCCGCCGAACGTGTCGGACGTGCCGTCCGCATTGGTGCGGGTGATCGAAGCCTGGATACCGCCGGCGACCGAGCCGTTCATCACCCCGTCGAGCGTCAGGGCAACGGCGATGACCGACAAAGTCTGGCTCGCGAGCGACCCGCCCGTCGAAGACGCAACCAAGGTCGGCGTCGGCGTGGTGCCGAGCGGCGCCGACGCATTGCCGCCGAGGATCATCGCCTCTTCGCCGAGCATCAGCGCTTCGAGGCCGGTCTTTGCCGCGACGGCGCGGATGTCGTCAAAGCCCTGGCCGGCATATTGCGCTTCGAAATCGACGCTGGTCTCGACGCCGATGCCCTTATAGGCCGCGGTGAAATCCTGCGTCGCGACGGCAAGCGCGCCGCCGCGATTGGCGGCCGAAACGCCGAAGCGCAGCCCGGCGGTGTTGATCGCGGTGATGGCGCGCCAATTCGCCTGGATGCCGCCCTTGCCGGAGACGCGCGGGATCGCGTTGCGCAGCGGCGTCAGCACCGGATAGAGCAGCTTCGCGCCGACTTCGAGGTCATAGAAGGTCAGGCCGGATGTGGCGCTCGCAGTCTCGGTAAACGTGCTCTTCTCGAGACCGATCAGGCCTTCGAGCCGCGGATCGCCGAGCGGGCGCTGCTGCGCGACCTTGATGCTGGTGAGCAAATCCTGAACTTTGCCGTGGGTCGTCATTGAAAGCTCCTGAAATAAAAATCGCGCCGGAAGCGGCGCGTCGGGCGGCATGGGATGTGGGGGAAAGGGCTCAGCGCGTCAGAAAGCTGCGGCCATTGCGCTGCGCGAGCTTGATGGCGAGAAGTGAAAGCGCCTCGGGATCGGCAAGCAGCTTTTCGAGGTTGGCCTCGCCGTCTTCGTTTTTCGCGACGGCGCGCGGCGCGCCCGCAAGCGGCAGCGGCATGGGCTGCGCCTCGATGTTCTTCACGCGTTTCAAGAGATCATCGAGCACTGCATCGAGACGATCGAGCCTGCTGCCGAGCATTGCGCCGGCGCTCTTCTGCGCGCCGCACGTGGCGCCAAGTTCCACCGCCGTGTCATGCACGTGCTGGATGCGGTCGAGATCGGCGGCGCTGTTTCGGGCACCGGCCTTGCCGAACAAAGCCATTGCGCGTTTGGCGGACAGGCCAAGCGGCGCTTCGTCCGCGTCCGCATCTTCGTCCGCAGCGCTATCGTCATCTTCGTCCATCACCATCGCCTGCAAGATCGCATGCGCCTGCTGGACGAGGGCGTGAAGCTGGGTGATCGTATCGGCCGGCGCGCCGTCTTCATTGGCGCGTAGCAGCAAGGTGCCCTTCAAGCCTTCGAGCTGGCCGAGGATTTGTGCAAGCTGCGCGATGTCGCTCGCATCCTTGGCGAAGCGCCGCCATTCATGCGATCCATCGGCCTTCACCATTTCAAAACGCGCTTCCGGCAGGCACGGCAGATCGACGAGCGAAATTTCGCTCGGCGCGGCGGTGTAGCGCGTGCGGCCATCATCATCGGTCCAGCGGCGCGCATAGGAGCCGCCTTGCGAGAAGCCGGTATAGACGCCCTCTTTCACCTTGTTCCACTCGGCGTCGTCGACAACCTTGGCGCAGATCTCGATCTGCTTCTTCTTGTCGTTGAAATTGAGCGCGGTGACTTTGCCGGCGGCGACGCTGCCGTGCATGGCGCGCAAATTACCGCGCGATTTGCCGCCGGTCGAACGGGCGATCTCATGAGACCATTTCTCGTAGAGCGGCTTGGTCGAGGCGTAATCGCAAATCTCGCCGGTGCGGTCTTCGGCCTCGGCCGTCGCGACGCCATAGACGAGGCGCTGCTGCGCATCGACCTTGGTGATCGGAATGAACATGTTCAAGTTTGACATGAAGGCTCCTTCAAAGCGTTTTCGAGCGAAGTTGTATCGGTTCGCCTCGAGAAGACGCGGCGCGATAAATGCGAGGGATGATTCTGATTTCGCGCGAACCGGACTCTGCGATGCGCAAACAAAAACCGCCGACGCGAAGCGTGGCGGTTAAGTGAGGCGGAGAGGCTGACGCAAGGTATATTAGTTGTGCATGCGCGGCGACCTCACGCGTATGCGTAAGAAACGCCACAACTCAGTAACGAACAATTATCGGAGCCGCTAGTTAGCTGCAAAGCTGGTATCAGCCACCGGCAATGACGGGCCAATGGGTTGATCATTGTCCGTTACTTCAAGAGAAGGCAACCTAGATAGAACCTCTCTTGGTTTTATTGCGCCATCGCTCGCAACTTTTAAGATTTCGATGCGATCTGCGTGCAAAACCGGGGCAGCCAAAATTAGTCCCATTATCGCGCTCTGATACTGCTCAGCAGTTTCGGCATCCGACATGCTTAAAGCGCGGAGTTCCATCGCAAGGTTGTTATTCACGTCGGCGCGATCCTGATCCTTTTCAAAACCAGAGAAGAACCGTCCTGATAGCGCCTTTGAGCTGCCCATGCGCAATGCAATCAACAGAGATAATCTGAGATTGGAAGTTAGTTTACCGCTTGCTAGGACACGTTCAGCTGCCGACAGAGCCGTCTTCGTCTCTTTGATAGCGATATCATACAGCTCTCCACACCCTTCAGCCTCAGCTATGCGGGCGTGGAAAAAACTTGCGATACCAAGGGTGACCCCGAGAAAACCAACCACAAGGGGCCAGGATTCCATCAGATAGGTCATTGCGGCGATCCTCATTCCGGCTGCTTCTCGGCGAACTCGTCAATAGCTTTCATTTCAGATGGCGTCGCGTGCCGATGTAGAATTTGGTTAGAGCCGCCTTCCAAGACAAGCTTCAACTCTTCTCGTCTCTCGCTGTTCCGTAAGCGTACCAATGCGTATTCCCGAATTGGATATAAGGCTATGAAAACGCAGGCGGCACCGATCGCCCATCCTGGATTCACGCCCAATGCCATCGCAAGGAACGCGCAGATTATTGTTAAGCCATAGATAACCGTGTGACGGTCATGCCCGCCGAGGACTTTTGCGAGAGAAGAAAAGTCATTCGATGATGGCATAAAGGCGCGCAGAGCCATGAAATTGTTGAAAATTTACTAATGGGAAATGCTTGTGCCAAGCAATCTTTATTTATTTTTGACGATCTTTCATATATTTAAGAAGCATGGGTATTTTTACCTTATGACAAAAATTGATCACTTCCCGCAATCGCTCGGCGGCGTTTCGCCGGCGAAGCTGGCTGTCACCAGGCGATCGCTTCGAGTGCGCTACGCGCCGCCCTTACAAGAGCCTAGGTAGGCTTGAAGACGCCTTCGTCCAAATTGGACAGCGTCATCCCAGCATCGCCCGCCTGCGGGTAAATTTTTGATGCCGCAATCTCTTCGATGATCTTTCGGCCTTCAATCGGCGCAACCCCGAGCGTCATCTTTGCGGCCATCAATCTGACCTGTATATTCCTGTTTGTATAGAGCCGCGTCAGAGCCAGCCTCGCCTCGCGGCCACGCGCGCGAAGCTCTTCACCGATATCTCGGATACTATAGACGAGTCTGTTGACTTTTGAATAGTCGCTTTTCCCGAGAGAGTCCCACTGCGCGTTGTCCAGCGCAATATTAAGCTGCTCAAATCGATCCACCAATTGATCGATGCTCAAGGCGCTCAGATTGACTCGCGTCATGGCTTGAGGACTCCGAATAGTCTAAGGGCTTTGTGTCCTACCCGGACCTTCTCATCCCAGCTTTTCCCTTTCAGATAATTTCGCGGCGATATCCAGCCAAAATCCTCATTCGGCTTCATATACCAGCCGGTGATCTCCCAATGCTTCAAGGTCGGCACACGCACCCTGTTTTCGGGCGAATCCCATATACTTTTTGGAATTCTGTCCGCATGGGCTTGTGCCTTTTCAGCATTAAGATGAACTTCATACCCTCTCGCGCGAGATTTTGCACCATCTTGTAACTCTTCAAGCGTTTTCGGCGGCGTGAAATAAGCTACGATATAAGGATAGCATTGCTGCAAAATCCAGGAACTGGCTTGCAAAGCCAGGAGAAACGCTTCCGTGTCAGGCGAGGCTTCCGCGAATGCAAAGGTCAGCCAACGCGGGACGCTTTTGATGAAGGCGGTCCGTGCGCTACCGCTGAGCGGTTCTTGGGGAATTTCCGGCGGTTCATCGAGCGGTGGTCCTTGATTATGGCCGATCGCCGGCCGCGTGCGCGCGTAAACTGTGAGCGGTGGCACATCCGTCGGCGGCTCGCTCGAAGACGGCGCGCCGCCCGACGAATCCGTGGGTGCGAAACGCCCGCCTTGGCTGTTGGGCGCGCCAGCCGGCCAACGTCGATGTTTCGACTCATCCCAAGGACCAGCTTTAACGAGCCGATGAAAGGCGGAAGGCTGCGCAAACAGCAGCGCTCGCAAAGTTTTCGCTAATGCGTTTTCGCTCGCTTGCTGGCTGACCGAGACGATGTCCGGGACCTGCACAGAAAATTGACTGGCGACCCCTGCAGCGAAGGCCGCACCCTCTTCCGAGAAGGCCGTCAGACCGAGCAAATCGAGCGCGTATTGCGCCCCGATTTCATCGCCCGCGTTTAGCTGCTGCGTCGCCGCCGCGGATACGATCCAACCGAGTTCTTTGTGAAGAGCATCCGATCCGTGCAGAAGAGCGATCCAGAATCGTATTGTTCCGTCTGCGACGGGCACGATCTCGGCGCCACGCCGCATCGTGAGTGGAATGCCGGGCCAGATCCAAACGGCGCCATTGCTTGCGACGAGCGTGCGCGGGCGCTCCGGCGGACGCGCGAGCGCCCTGCCGGCGGATTGAGCCTGCATGCGAAAATCCTGCGATTGATGATGAGGGCGAGATTGCGGACGCTGCGATTTGCAACGGCCGTTACATCTGCCGGTTAAAGCGAGCTAAGCCCTGCGCCGAACGCGCCTATTTCCCGCAATCGCTCGGCGGCGTTTCGCCGGCGAAGCGGGCCGTCATCCAGGCGACGGCGTCGAGCGCGCTTTTCATCGCCGCCGCGCCATGGCCGACGCCCGGCATGAGAAAGAGCCGCGCCTTGCTGCCGCTCTTGCAGAGCCCGTCGAAATAAGCCTGCGTCACCTTCGGCCAGATGACTTCGTCGTCGAGGCCCTGGGCGAGGAAGACCGGGATGTCCGCCGGCACCGGACCGGGCGTGTTCTTCGCGAGCAGCGCGCGCCAGGGCTCGACATCGTCCGGATGGGCGACCGTGAGGAAGTCATGCTCCAGCGGCTTCTCGGTCCGCTTGCGTGCGGAAAGGTCCCACGGCCCTTCAACACATTCCTGCGCCAGCCTGTCGATCGCCGGCCGAGCGCGCGGATCGACGACCTTGTCCATCGGCGCATCATAGACGCGCTGCCAGGACCAGAGCGTCATCGCGGTGATGTTCTTGCCGGCGGGACTATCGAGATCGTCATCCATCAGCGCGCCAAGCTCGCTCGCGGGCGCCGCGGCGGCGACGCCAAGCAGCGTCAGCTCCGGCGCATAGCTCTTGGCGATGAGGCCGGTGAAAAGCGCCGCATGGCCGCCCTGCGAATGGCCCCAGACGACATAGCGGTTGCCGCCGCCCGCATCCGGCATCGTCCGCGCGACGCGCACGCTGTCGACGACAGCGCGCGCCTCGCTCAATCCGACGAGATAGGGATGTGGCCCCGGCGTGCCGAGGCCGGGATAATCCGTCGCCGCGACGACATAGCCGTCGCGCACCATGGTCCGCAGGCCCTGCACCTGCTGAAAGAAGAAGAGCGCGAGCGAAGGCGCGCAATGCGGCACGATGCCGGTCGTCGGATGCGCCCAGGCGACGATCGGCCGGCCCCCCGGCGGCGGCGCACCTTGCGGCACGATAACGACGCCGGACACGAGGATGGGCTTGCCGTCGAAGCTCGTCGAGCGATAAAGCACGCGCCAAGCGGCGGCGCCGAGCGGCGCGCCCGCCATCGCCTGCGCGCGGACCAGCGTGCCGGGCTTGCCGATCGCGTCGACGCGGGGCGCATCATAGAAGGTGCTTTGCGCCGCGGCCGGCGCGCTGAGCAAAGCGAGCGCGACAAGCAGCCACGCGCGGCGCATCACAGGCCGTAGAGAATTTTGAGACTGCCGCTCATGCGCAGCGCGATGCTGACGCCGTTCTGCAGCAGCGCGATATGGTCGAGCTTGGCGGAGTCGAGATGGCCGACCGTGCGGAAGCCGTCTTTCAACGGCCGCGTCAAACGCTTGTTCGCCGTGGCAAGCAGCCTTTGATAGATTTGCTGATAGAGGATCTTTGCCTGCCGCAGCCGATCGACGAGATCGGCATTGCCGCTCGCTTGCGCCATCGCCTCGGCTTTCGCCGCGACGGCTGCAAGATCGGAAAACTGCAAGGTCTGCGTGTCGCTATCGACCTGCGGCGTCGCCGAGAGATAAAACCACGTGCCGGCATCCGGCGCCGTATCGGCCGCCCCGGCGATTTTCAAGCCGATGATGATCTTGCCGTTCGACGGATAGATTTTGACATCGCGCAGCGCGACATTGCCGTTCAAGGAAGCGGCCGCCGCGGCTTTGATCGTCTGAGCCAGGAAGTCGTAGCCGATTTCGACCGGCAGAATGACCTCGAACTTGCCCGGCGCGGCCACATCGCGGCCGAGCGGCGGCAGCGGCGTCGCCGCGACCGGCACCGGCGCGGCGCCCACCGAAGTCGCGGCATTGCCCTGCAATTCGAGCGTGCCCCACAGCACCTGGCGATCGGCGCGCACG
>NZ_CANSHK010000038.1:0-31543 GCF_947646745.1 uncultured Methylovirgula sp.
CGGCTGCATCAATGCCTGCGGCCATCACCATGTCGGCCACATCGGCATTCTCGGCCTCGAAAAGAAGGGCGTCGAAACCTATCAGATCACGCTCGGCGGCACCGCCGACGAGAATTGCGCTCTTGGCGACGTTCTCGGCCCCGGCTTTTCAAGCGAGACCGTGGTCGATGCCATCGAAACCATTGTCGAGACCTATCTGAAGCTGCGCAAGAATCGCGACGAGGATTTTCTCGCGGCTTATCGCCGGGTCGGCGCAGCGCCGTTCAAGGAAGCACTCTATGAGCACGCCTAGCGGCCTGCCGCTGGGCGACCCGAGCACAGCGGCGCAGCTATCGGAGCGCTTTTGCGCGCTCAATGCACAAGAGCTGCTGCGGCTGGCGATCGAGGATCTGTTTCCGGGCCGCATCGCGCTCGTTTCGAGCTTCGGCTCGGAAGCCGCGGTGCTTCTGCATATGATCTCCGAGCTCGACCGGGCAGTCCCGGTGCTTTTTCTCGATACGCTGCATCTCTTCCCCGAGACCTTGGCCTATCGCGACGCGCTCGTCGCGCGTCTCGGCTTGACCCGCGTCGAGACGCTGCGGCCCGATCCTGAAACGCTCGCCAAGGAGGATTCGGAAAACTTCCTCTGGTCGAGCGATCCGGACCGTTGCTGCGCCATTCGCAAGGTCGAGCCGCTGGCAAAGGCGCTCCGAAATTACGACGCCTGGATTACCGGCCGCAAACGCTTCCAAGCGGCAACACGCGCCGCCCTGCCCCTCTTCGAAAACGACGGCACGCATATCAAGCTCAATCCGCTCGCGACCTGGACGCGCGACGACATCGCGGCCTATTTCGAGCGGCACGGCTTGCCGGCCCATCCGCTGGTCGCCAGAAATTATCTCTCGATCGGCTGCCTTCCCTGCACGTCGCCTGTGCGCCCGGGCGAGGACGCGCGCGCCGGGCGCTGGCGCGGCCGCGGCAAGACAGAATGTGGCGTTCATATCCCAGCGACGCTGGAAGCAGGCTCGGACAGATAACGATGGCGCTTTATCGCGACGGACGATTCGAAAACGATCCCTGGCGCCGGCTTGACGCGGCGCAAGAACCGCCGGCGGAAGGGCATGTGCTGCTGAGCCTTGCTGCATGGCAGCAGCTCGCGCCGGCCAAACACAACAGCAATGTCGCCTTTGGCGTCCTGCTTCAGCCGGGCGAAAGCGCCGAGATGATCGCCGACGATCTGCCGCGTCTCGCGCTCGTTGCGGTCAATTTCCCGAAGTTCACGGATGGGCGCGGCTATTCGACGGCGCGGATACTACGCGACCGCTATAAATTCGCCGGCGAACTCCGCGCCACCGGCGATATTTTGTTCGATCAGCTTCAGCTTTATGCACGCTGCGGTTTCGACACGCTCGAAATCACCGATCCGGTGACGCTCGGGCTGCTCGAAGCGGGCCGAAAGCCGGTCATGACGCACTTCTATCAGCCCGGCGAAGGCGCCGAGGTCAAGGATAGCAGCAGTCCCTGGCGGCGTCGCCCTGCGACCTCCGCCGCGTCGAGTTGATCGGGCGCCATTCGCGGCCGTCGAGCGAACTCGCATCCTCGAGCTGACGCTCGAGAATCACCTCGAGTCCGCGCAGGATCGGCTGATCGGTGCGCAACATGGCCCGCAGCACCTGGTGCTTTTCGCTCGCCGGTGCTTCTTCGGCAAAGGTGCGCACCGCGCGCGCCGTGAACGTGCCGACGCTGACGCCGGCGCGATCCGCTGCCGATTTGACCCGCGAGACAAAGGAAAACCCGATCGAGGCAACCGCCGCGCGCGCAACACTTTCGTTCGAACAGGTGTGAACGATTTCGTCGATCGACATCGAGGCCTCCTTTCCTTTGCTTGCAGCGAACCCAATCGCGAAGTCGAGAATTGCGATGTTCTGTGCGCCTTCAGCAGCCAAGACTCTTTCCAATTTCGAAAGGGTCCAATCTCACCGCTGCCGTTCCAAGCTGCCGTTCCAAGTCCGCATCTTCGTCATCGGCTGCGACCGCAAAAACCAATGACGTTCGAACTCGGCAAACTCGTGACAGCAACACGATTCTTTCGTGTTGCCTCTCACGGTCGTGTCATCCAATCGCAATATTAAAAATTGGCAATGTATGTGCCCGAAATCAGCAAGCGCGAAGCGCGCGCGGCACACCAAACATCAGCCCCAACGAATCTAGCGTTGCGCCGAACTTCGCATTTGTCGAGTCATTCTTTGCTTTCACGATGAGAATTTATGATCGGCTTTGTGTGCAGCGCAAATGGATGGTAATTCTTTCCGCAAGAGCGAAGACGAAATTGCGCTAAATTTTTACGCCATTCGGACGCGCTTCTCTTCTTCGTTCGCCGAACAGCGGCCGTCAGCGCGGCGTTTGGGTGACGGACCATGAGCATGACGCGAGAGGCCGCAACGCACACAAGGACATCGGGTTCCGCTGAAAAATTTTGGAATTCTTGCCGGAAGCAACAAAACCGTCATGATCGAAACCAAACTCCGCAAAGCTCTGGTTGACTCCTGTCTGGAATTGGAACGTCTCCAAATCAATCGAGGGACATCCGGTAATCTTTCCGTTCGGCTCGACGATTCGATGTTGATCACGCCGAGCGGCATTCCCTATGACCGGCTGACGCCGGACATGCTGGCCTCGATGTCGTTGGCGACGAAAGACGGTTCTTCAACCGGCCCGCATCGGCCTTCGAGCGAATGGCGCATGCACCGCGACATTTTGCGCGCGCGACCGGACGATGGCGCCGTCATCCACACGCATTCGATCTATGCGACGGCGCTGTCGATGCTGCGCGAGGAAATCCCCGCCGCGCATTACATGATCGCGGCCTTCGGCGGCTCCAATGTGCGCTGCACGCCCTACGCGCCGTATGGCACGCAGGAATTGTCCGATCTCGTCGTCGAAGGTCTGCGCGACCGTCACGGCGTGCTGCTCGGCCAGCACGGCATGCTCGTCACCGGTCGCGATCTCGGCCAGGCGATGTGGCGCGCGGTCGAGCTTGAAACCCTCGCCAAAATGTACGTGATCGCGCGCAGCATCGGGCAGCCGCATATCCTGCCCGACGAAGAGATCGCGCTCACGGTCGAGCGTTTCAAATCCTACGGCTATCAGTCGGCGGCGGTCGCGGCCCTCGTTGCAACCCCGCGCGAGAAGGCCGTCGGAAAATCCAAGCCGAAGAAGAGTTGAGCCCCTACCAAACGCCGGTATTCGGCATCGATGCCCATGGCTCCTGCCGCGGCTTGTGGCCGCCCTTCTGCAAAAGCTCGATCGAGATATTGTCGGGCGAACGGATGAAGGCCATATGGCCGTCGCGCGGCGGCCGGTTGATGGTCACGCCCGCCTTCTGCAGCGCTTCGCATGTCGCGTAAATATCATCGACCGCAAAGGCCAGATGGCCGAAGTTGCGGCCGCTGGTATAGGTCTCCGGATCCCAATTATAGGTGAGTTCGACGAGCGGCCGCTGGGTTGCCTTGGCCGCGTCCGCGTCGCCCGGTGCGGCCAGATAGACCAAGGTGTAGCGGCCCTGCTCGTTGACGATGCGGCTCATTTCGACGAGGCCAAGCTTGCCGCAATAGAAATCGAGCGATTGGTCGAGGTCCGTCACGCGAACCATTGTGTGGAGATATTCCATAGGCACTCCCGATCGGTCTGAAGCCTTGCCGCTTGCAGCATGCTCCAGGACTGATAAAACCCCCGTCGCCGCCGCGGCAAGCTCAATCTCTCATTATGCGCCGGACGCCCCATGGACCAGGCCCAACGCATCAAGGAAAGAGCTGCGCTCCTCTCCATCGCCGCGAGCGCCATTCTCACAATCGCGAAATTCGTCGCCGGGTTTTTGTCGGGCTCCTTGGCGCTGCTATCGGAAGCCGGGCATAATCTGATCGACGTCGGCATGACAATTCTCACCTATTATGCCGTGCGCGTCGCCGGCAAGCCGGCCGATGCGGAGCATCACTATGGTCACGGCAAGATCGAGACGGTGGCGGCGCTGGGCGAGACGGCGTTTCTCTTCGCGCTTTCCGCCTTTATCCTCATTGAGGCGGCTCATCGGCTGACCGAGAAGGCGGCGGCGGTCGACGCCAATCCGTTGGCCTTCGGCGTCTTGATTGTTTCCGTCCTGGTCGATTTTTCCCGCGCACGCGCTCTGTCGCGCATTGCGCGCCAGACGAAAAGCGACGCGCTCGCCGCGGACGTCTTGCATTTCGCCTCCGATATCGTCGGCTCCGTCATCGCTTTCTTCGGACTGGTCGCGGCGCGCTTCGGTTTTGCCCAAGGCGATACGATCGCCGCCATTGCGGTGGCCGTCTACATCGCCATCGCCGGCTACCGCCTGGCGCGCCGGACGATCGACACGCTCATCGATGCCGCTCCGCGCGGCATGGCCGAAAGCATACGCGCAACGGCACTGCGGGTCCCCGGCGTGATCGCCATCGACAATCTGCGGCTGCGCCCGGTCGGCGCGCATGTGCTCGGCGATATCGCCATCTGCGTGCCGCGAACCTTGCCGCAGGACGATGTCACCGCGATCAAGGGCAATGTCAGCGCCGCGATTGCCGCGACCCATTCCGATGTCGAACTGACGGTCGAGACGACGCCCGTGGCGCTCAATGACGAAACGGTGCTGGAGCGGCTGCTGCTGATTGCGATGAAGCGGCATGTCGCCATCCACCATGTCATCGTCCAGCAGGTCGCGGGCAGGATTGCGCTGTCCTGCGACATCGAGGTCGATGCCGCCATGCCGCTCGGCCAGGCCCACAGCATCGCCTCCGGTCTCGAAGCCGAGGCGCGCAAGGAACTTGGTCCCGATATCGAGATCGACACCCATATCGAGCCGCTGGAGCCGCACGAACTCGCCGGCGAAAACGCGCCGGAAGAAATCCGCGCGGCCATTGCCAGGGCGTTGGCCGCGGCCGCCAGCCAGGGTATCGAGGACATTCACGATGTCCGGGCCCGGCAGACGGCGGCGGGCCTTGTTGTAAATTACCATTGCCGCGCCAATCCGCGCACCAGCGTCGCCGCAGTGCATCAGGCGGTCGATGCGCTCGAGCATAAGGTCCGAGAGCAATTCCCGGCGATCGCCCGGCTCGTCGGCCATGCCGAGCCGCTACACTGAGAGCCGCGCATGTTTCTCGCTCTGTTGCGCAGCCCAAGGTTTGCGGGCCTTTTCTGGTGCCAGTTCCTGTCGGCCTTCAACGACAATTTCGTCCGCAATCTCTTGGCGACGCTGGTTTTGTTTCGCTTGGGCGAGACCAATGCCGGTGCTTTGATCACGCTCGCGGTCGGCATTTTCATTCTCCCGTCGGTGGTCCTCTCGGGCCTCGCCGGCGAATGGGCCGACGCTTACGATAAGGCCTGCGTCGCGCGGCGCCTGAAGATCGGCGAAATATTCGTCCAAGCAATTGCCGCGGCGGGCGTATGGTTCGGCGCCCTGCCCTTGCTTTATGTCGCCCTCTTCGGCCTCGGCACGATCGCGGCTTTGTTCGGCCCGGTGAAATATGGATTTCTGCCCGAGCAGCTGAAGACCGAAGAGCTCCCCGCCGGCAATGCGCTCGTCGAAGCCGCGACTTTCCTCGCCATCCTCTTCGGTCTCGTCGCCGGCGCGCTGGCGGCGAATAGAAGCATCGCGCCCACGGTCGTAGCGGGGCAGCTCATGTTGATCGCCATTGCGGCCTATGCGGCGAGCCTCTTCATTCCGACAAGAGGGGCGGCAGCCCCCGGTCTGCGCATCCATCGCAACATTCTGGTCTCGACCGGCAACCTGCTGCGCGAACTTCATGCCGAGGTGCAACTTTGGCGGCCGGGGCTCGCGGTCTCCTGGTTCTGGCTGACCGGCGCCGTCGCTCTCTCCCTGGTGCCCGTCGCCGTTCGTAAAGCGACGGGCGGCGGCATTGGCGTCGAAGCTGCGATCAGCGGTTTTTTCGCACTCGGCATCGGCATCGGCTCGCTCGCCGCAGCCGAATTTGCGCGCGGGCGCATCACGCTCGTCTGGGTCCCGGCGGCGACGCTCGGCATGGCCTTTTTCTTGGCCGGTTTGGCTTGGTCAACGCATGCCATTGCGGCGGCACAGGGAAGCGACGCCTCGCTTGCGGATTTCTTCGACACCGCACGGGGCTTGCTGATCGGGCTTGAAGTCTTCGGCGTGGCCGCCGCCGGCGGCCTGTTCGTCGTCCCGTTGTTTGCCGCGATCCAGGCCCGCGCCGCGCCGGACAAGCGCGCCCGCACGATCGCCGCGGTCAACATTCAAAGCGCGCTGTTCATGGTCGCCGGTTCGCTCGCGACTGCGCTGCTGCAAAGCCGCTTCTTCGGTCTCGGCGAGCCCGTCCTGCTGGCGCTGCTCAGCCTCGGCAATGTCGCCGCGGCCGCCATCATCCGCCGCACGATTATCGCCGCCTGAACCCCGCCTCGTTTGCGCCCCGCACCGGAATCCTTATGATCCTCAGCGGATTGAGCTTCTGTTCCGCTGCGAGGCCCCGATGCGTACCGATCTTGCCAAAGCCATTCGCCTCGCCGACTACCGCCCGCCAGACTTTCTGATCGATGGGGTCGATCTCGACATCAAGCTCGACCGCAACGCGACGCGCGTCATCGCCCGGCTCAAGCTCAGACCGAATCCGCAAGGCCGTACCGGCGCGGATCTGGTGCTCGACGGCGACGGACTGACGCTGAAGCGGCTCAAACTCGACGATACGCGGCTCGACATCAAAGCCAATTTCGTCACGCCCGACCGGCTGACGATCGCCTCGCCGCCGCAAGAGCCCTTCACCCTTGAAATCGAGACGGAGCTCGACCCGGCAGCCAATACGCAGCTCATGGGTCTTTACCGCACGGGCTCGGCCTATTGCAGCCAATGCGAGGCGGAGGGCTTTCGCCGCATTACCTATTTCCTCGACCGGCCGGACGTGTTGAGCGTTTATTCCGTCCGCCTTGAGGCCGAGCGTGCCGAAGCGCCGATCCTGCTTTCGAACGGCAATCGGATCGCCGGGGGCGATATCGAAGGCACGTCGCGCCATTTCGCCGTCTGGCACGATCCGTTCCCGAAACCCTGCTACCTGTTCGCGGTCGTCGGCGGCGATCTCGGCAGCATCCACGATTCGTTCACGACCGCCTCCGGCCGCGACGTGACGCTCGGCATCTATGTCGAGCACGGCAAAGAGGCGAGCGCCACTTATGCGATGGATGCGCTGAAACGCGCCATGCGCTGGGATGAAGAGGTCTTCGGCCGCGAATATGATCTCGATGTCTTCAATATCGTCGCCGTCTCCGACTTCAACATGGGCGCGATGGAGAACAAGGGTCTCAATGTCTTCAACGACAAATATATTCTCGCCTCGCCGGAGACCGCGACGGACACCGATTATGCGCAGATCGAGGCGGTCATCGCGCACGAATATTTTCACAATTGGACCGGCAACCGGATCACCTGCCGCGACTGGTTTCAGCTTTGCCTGAAGGAAGGCCTCACCGTCTTCCGTGATCACGAATTCTCGGCCGACATGCGCTCGCGCGCCGTGCGCCGCATCGCCGACGTGCGAACCTTGCGGGCGCAGCAATTTCCCGAAGACGCCGGCCCGCTGGCGCATAACGTGCGGCCCGATTCCTATTATGAGATCAACAATTTCTACACAGCGACAGTCTATGAAAAGGGCGCCGAAATCATTCGCATGCTGAAGGTGCTGATCGGCGCCAAGGCTTTCCGCGCCGGCATGGACCTTTATTTTAAGCGTTACGACGGCACCGCGGCGACGGTCGAGCAGTTCGTTGCTTGCTTCGCCGAAGCATCCGGGCGCGACCTGACGCAATTCTTCCGCTGGTACATTCAGGCCGGAACGCCGCTCGTCGAAGTCAAAGCGCTTTACGATCCCGCCGCGCAGGCCTTGACGCTTGATTTCACGCAGAGCTGCAAGAAGACGCCGGGGCAGGACGAGAAATTGCCGCTCGTGATCCCGATCGAACTCGGCCTCCTCGCCCGCAACGGTGAGATCTTCGATCTCGTCACTGGTCCGCAGGACGGCGCCAGCGCCGAGGAGCGCGCCTCAGGCGTCATCGAACTGACAACGCCGCAGCGCCGTATCGTCTTCGAGGCGCTGCCGGAGCGCCCAGTCGTCTCCTTGTTGCGCGGCTTCTCGGCGCCGGTCAGCCTCGCCTTTGCCGCGAGCGAAGACGATCTGATCGCCCTGACGGCGCACGACAGCGACAGTTTCAATCGCTGGCAAGCGTCGCAGACCTATGCCACCCGCCTGCTCCTGCGTTCGGTCGAGCGCATTCGCGCCGGCGCCGCGCCCGATTCCGATCCGCGCTTCATCGAGGCCCTGCGCCATGTGCTGAAGGTAAGCGCCGCCGATCCGGCTTTCGCGGCGCAGGTTATCAGCCTGCCCGGCGAGGCGGACATCGCGCGCGAAATCGGTGTCAATGTCGACCCCGACGCGATCTTTGCCGCACGCAAAGCCTTGCGGCATGCGATCGGCAGCGGCCTTAGCGCGGAGCTGCGTACGCTGTATGATGTGCTTGCCGACGAGGGCAACTATTCGCCGGATGCCGTCGCCGCGGGCCGGCGTGCGTTGCGAAATGCGGCGCTCGATCTTTACGCTGCCGCGGAGCCGGACGGTCTCGCCCTCGCCGAAGCGCATTTCACGCAAGCGCGCTTCATGACCGACAAGGTCGCGGCGCTGAGCATCCTTGCGCTGCAACCCGGTGCAGCGCGCGAACAGGCGCTGCAAACCTATTATGCGATCTACCGGCACGAGCCGCTTGCCATCGACAAATGGTTTGCCTTGCAGGCCGCCATTCCGGAAGCCGAGACGCTCGCACGGATCAAGACGCTGATGCAGCATCCGGCCTTTTCGCTTGGCAATCCCAATCGCGCCCGCGCTTTGATCGGCGCTTTCGCCGCCGGCAACCAGACGCAGTTCAATGCGCCGGACGGGAGCGGCTATGATTTTGTGACGTCGATCGTCTTGCAGCTCGACGAAAAAAACCCGCAAGTCGCGGCGCGGCTTCTCGGCGCGTTCAAGAGCTGGCGTGCCTTGGAGCCGCGCCGGGCCGTCTTGGCGGAAGCGGCGTTGCGCCGCGTCGCCGCGCACAGCCGCCTGTCGCCCGACGTCAAGGACATTGTCGAACGCTCGCTCGGCTGAATCGATCAATTTTCTTTTCAGGATTCATTAATCTCTGGACAAATTCGCGCCCTGGGATTCTCATAGGCTCGATTCGAAGGGATGCGGCACATTGCTTCGGATCATTCTCGAGGGGGCTACGATGATCCGTGCAGATGCGGCGGACCTGTTCGCGCGCGCAAACCTGTTCCATGACGGGCGGGCACGGACGTTGCGTCCGGAAAGATCCGATCAGGCCTATCTCACCTTCGAGCCTTGGCTTCGTCTGGCCGTTCCAGTGCTGGTCGGCCTCTTTGTCGTCGCCTTAAGTGCGACGGTCGGGTTGATTCTTCTTGACGCCCATGACCGCGCCATCGCGACGGCGGTCGACGACCTCGACCTCGTCGCCGCGTCGACAAGTCACGATCTCGTCGCAAGCTTTGATCACGCCGGGCCGCGCGATTCCGGCGCGGCCTTGTTGCGCGCCCTGCCCGCCCGCGCTCTGGCACATGGCCGCGGCATCCTCATCAGCGATGGCACCGGGACAATCATCGCCGCCTTCCCGCACGCGCTTCACCTCGGCGGTGCGCTCGCCGACAGGCTCGGTGCGGACCAATCGCTGACGCGCCTCGCCGAAAAGGCCGGCGTGCTCCGTATCAACCTCGCCGATGGGACCGATGCTTTGGCGACCGTGCGGACCCTGAAGGCGCCGCTCGGCCAGATTGCCTTCGTCCATCCGATCAGCGCCGTATTGGCCGATTGGCGCAACAGCGCCTGGCGTTTGGTGGCAGCGCTTTTGGCGACCATCGTCGTGCTCTGCTCGGTCGCCGCCGCCTATGTTTGGCAAGCGGCGCGGGCGCGCAAGGCCGGCCGGGTCTGCAACCGCATCCGTGACCGGATCGACACGGCGCTCAACCGCGGTCGCTGCGGCCTCTGGGACTGGGACTTGGCGCGCGGCCGGGTTTATTGGTCGGATTCGATGTATGACATGCTCGGCCTCAAGCCCGAGCGCGCCTATCTGTCCTTCGGCGAAATCGACGCGATGGTCCACCCGCACGACGGCGAGCTCGCGCGGATCGCCGAAATGCTGGCGTCGTCGCATAGCAAAGCCATCGATCACACCTTCCGCATGCGCCATGCCAAAGGCCATTGGATCTGGCTGCGCGCCCGCGCCGAGATCGTCCGCGACGCGCCCGGCGAGCCCGCCCATCTCGTCGGCATCGCGGTCGACACATCCGAGCAGAAGATCCTCGCCGAGCGGACGGCCACCGCCGATATGCGCCTGCGCGACGCGCTCGAAGCCGTCTCCGAAGCCTTCGTCCTGTGGGACAAGGACAACCGGCTCGTCATGTGCAATTCCAAGTTTCAGCGCTTCCACAATCTGCCGGAAGCGGCGGTGGTAACCGGCCTCAGCTATCAAGACGTGATGGCCTGCGGCACGCCGCCGCTCGTCCAGTCGCACATTGCCTTGGGCGAACGCCCGGCAACCGGCGCCCAAACCTATGAAGCGCAGCTCGGCGATGGCCGCTGGCTGCAGATCAACGAGCGCCGAACCAAGGATGGCGGTTACGTCTCGGTCGGCACCGACATCACGACCCTGAAAGAGCACGAAGAGCAATTGCTCGAATCCGAGCGCCGCCTGACCGCGACGGTCGCCGATTTGCGCAAATCCCGGCAGGCGCTCGAACACCAGGCCCAACAACTCGCCGAACTCGCCGAGAAATATCTCGAACAAAAGGCGGAGGCCGAATCCGCGAGCCAGGCGAAGTCGGAATTCCTCGCCAACATGAGCCACGAGCTGCGCACGCCGCTCAACGCGATCATCGGCTTCTCCGACATGATGATCGGCGAGACCTTCGGCGCCTTGCCGCCGCGCTATCTCGACTACAGCAAGGATATCCGCAACAGCGGCCAGCAATTGCTCGGACTGATCTCCGACGTCCTTGAAATGTCGCGGCTCGATGCCGGCCGCATCGCGCTCGACAAGACCGAAGTCGAGATCGGCGCGATCGTCGGCGACGCTGTGAAAACGATCGAAGCTGCGGCGCACGAGAAGTCGATCGCGATCACAAGCCAGATCGGTGCCGGCGCCAAGCTTCGTGCCGATCGTTCGGCCTTGGAGCGTGTTTTTACCGCGCTGTTGCACAATGCGGTGAAATTCACGCCCGAGCGCGGCAGCGTCAATATCAGGACGCGGCACATGCACGGCGCCATCAATATTTACGTCGAGGACAACGGCGTCGGCATTGCGCCAGAGGCGCTGCCGCGGCTCGGCCGGCCGTTCGAACAATGGAATGCGCCGCTCGCCAATGGCATGAAAGGCTCGGGCCTCGGCCTTGCCATCGCCCATTCGCTGGTCGCGCTGCATGACGGCACGATCCGTATTCGCTCGACGCCCGGCAACGGCACGATTGTGCTGGTCCATCTGCCGATCGAGAAATCGTCGCGGGCCTTAAAGCATCATTCCGCGACGCCGCGCCGCCCGCCGCGGCCGGCGCCCCATCCCCCTGCCGCCGGTCGCGGCACCAAGCGGCACGAAGCGCAGTTCAGCCGACGACCGCATTGAAGATCGCGCGGACGCGCGCTTCGCTCTCGGCAAGATCGGCCTCAAGCTGCCCAAAGCTCGGCAGGCTCATCGCTGCGGCAAGCCGGTGCTTGACCGCCTCGCCCGCCTGCGCCAGCGGCACATTGCTCTCGAGGATTGTCCGCAGCACCTGCGTGATATGCGCATAAAGACGATGCGCCGCCAGCAGGCTTTCGGTCTTGTCCGGCGCTAAAAGACCCAGTGCTCCGGCGCTGGCAAGAATATCGGCGGGCGCGACCTTGAGCAGCATCGGCGCGCGATGGGCATGCCGAAGGCAGAGATATTGGGCGAGAAAATCAAGATCGATCTGGCCGCCCGCGGCATATTTGAGATCGAGCCCGTTGCCTTCGCCCTTCTCCTTGGCGACGAGGCGGCGCATATCAGCAACATCCTTGCGCAATCCCGACCGTGGGGGGCGCGTTAGAATTTTTTCGCGTGCCGCTTCGACCTCGGCGGCGAGCGATGCATCGCCCGCGATCACGCGAGCGCGGGTCAATGCCATATGCTCCCAGGTCTCGGCGTCCTTCAATTGATAATCGACGAAGCTCTTGAGTTGTGTCGCGACCGGCCCTTGCCGACCCGAGGGGCGCAACCGCATATCGACTTCGTAAAGGCCGCCACGTCGCGTCGCGACCGTGAGGCTCGAAATCAGCCGCTGCGACAGACGCGTGTAATAGCGCGTCGCATGCAGCGCCTCGGCGCCGTCCGACTCCGGGCTCTCCCCGTCGAAATCGTAGATCAGGATCAGATCGAGATCCGAGGCCGCCGTCATTTCGCGCGAGCCAAGCTTTCCCATGCCGAGAACCACGCAACGGCCGAGCGGAATTTTACCGAAGCGCGTTTCGAAATCGCCAATGACAGCCCTCAGAGCGGCGCGCACGAGCGAGGCCGCCAGCGCCGAATAGGCCTCGCCTGCCACAGATGGGGCGAGAGTGCCGGTCAGAAGCCGCAGACCGATCAAGAAGGATTCCTCCTGCTTGAAGTCGCGCAGGCCGTCGAGCATGTCTTCGACCGCGGCGGGCGCGGCGAGCACGCGCAAAAGACGCGCGTCGAAATCGGCATCCCCGAGCGGCGCGGTCAAAAGCGCAGGATCGATCATCGAATCGAGCACGTGCGGGCGCCGGATGATGATGTCGGCGAGCCGCGGTGCGCTGCCGAGCAGATCGGCAAACAATTTGCGCAGGTTCGCGTTCGATCTCAGGATCGACAGGAGTTCGACTGCGGCGCTGCGCTGAGCCAAGGCCTGGTCGAAGGCCGTAAGCGCTGCATCCGGATCGGCGGTTTCGGAAAAGGCCCCAAGCAGTGCCGGCACCAGTTCGGTCAGGACTTCACGGGCGCGTTCCGAACTGACGCCGGCACGGCGGCCGAAATGCCAGCCGCGGATGGTCTCGGCAGCCAGTTCCGGCCGCTTGAAGCCGAGCTTGCGCAAAGTCTCCAAAGTGTCGGGATCGTCGCTGACCCCGGTGAAGACCAGGCTGCCGGTCGCAACCGAGAGCGCCGGCGCTGTCTCGAACAGCCGCGCATAATGTTCGGCGACGCGCTCGAAATGGCGCATCAGATCGGCCGAGAAGGCGTCAACCGTCGGATAGCCGCAAAAATTGGCAAAGCGCGCCAGTACCCCCGCATCGGCCGGCAGACGTTGGGTCTGTTCGTCGGCAATCATCTGCAGCCGATGTTCCAGCGTGCGCAGATGCAGATATGCGGCGGTCAGTTCGTCACGCGCCTCGGCGCCGATGAGGCCCTGCTCGTGCAATTGCGCCAGCATGGGCAGCGTCGCGCGGCCGCGCAGGCTTGGCCGCCGCCCGCCATAAATCAATTGCTGCGTCTGGACGAAAAATTCGATCTCGCGGATGCCGCCGCGGCCCAATTTGAGATCGTGGCCCGCGACGGCGATCTCGGCATGGCCGCGCACGGCATGGATTTGCCGTTTCATCGCATGAATGTCGGCGATCGCCGCATAGTCGAAATAGCGCCGCCAGATGAATGGCGTGAGCTGCGCAAGAAAAGCTTCGCCAAGCGCCAAGTCGCCGGCAACGGGCCGGGCCTTGATCATCGCCGCGCGTTCCCAGTTCTGGCCGAAGGATTCGTAATAGAAAAACGCCGCCGGCGTCGAAATGGCGATCGCCGTCGAGCCAGGGTCGGGCCGC
The DNA here is from genome assembly GCF_947646745.1 of uncultured Methylovirgula sp. Classification (NCBI taxonomy): domain Bacteria; kingdom Pseudomonadati; phylum Pseudomonadota; class Alphaproteobacteria; order Hyphomicrobiales; family Beijerinckiaceae; genus Methylovirgula; species uncultured Methylovirgula sp. Next base: position 13,839 of record NZ_CANSHK010000038.1, read on the forward strand.
AGCCGCAGATCGACGCGCAGCACATAGCCGTCCGCCGTGCGCTCCTGTAAAATTTTGACAAGGCGTCGCGCCATCTTGACGAAGGCGGTGGCCGCTTCGGCCAGATGCGCCGCCGTGGTGCCGGCGGGATCGAAAAGGATGATGAGGTCGGTGTCGCTCGAATAGTTCAGTTCGCCGGCGCCGTGCTTGCCGAGCGCGAGAACGATCAGGCTGCAGCCTTCCGCGGGCTCGGCGGGGTTTCGCAGATGAAGCCGGCCGCTCGCCTGCTCGTCGCGCAGGATGAAGTCGAGTGCGCCGGCGACGAAGATATCGGCCGATTGCGTCAGCGCCGCCATAACGTTCTGCGGCGTCCAGGCTCCGCCGAGATCCGCGAGCGCCACCAGCAGCGCGACCTCCTGCTTCGCCCGGCGCAAAAGCCGCATAGCGTCCGCTTCGTTCGGCGCATTCGGCAAAGCCGCGACGAGTGCATCGAGACAAGCCGACAGCGCATCATCCGGCGCCGTGGTCAAAAGCCGGGCGAGACGCGCCCGGTCCGCCGTCGCGAGTTTCCAAAGATAAGCGGAATGGTCGGCTATGCCCGCGAGCAACGCCGAGACGGCTGCAATCTCAAACAGCGCCGCGTCCTGGGCGGCGGCGCCCTGGAAATCGGCGAGCCGCGCCTGTGCAACGGCCGGATCGCTGAGCGCGGGCGCTTTCACCAGCCGTTCGCAGAGGGGCAAACATTCGGCCGGCATGTCGGGCCGCCCTTCAAGTTTTACGTTGCCAATTGTTACGCCGCCTCGCCGCGCGGCGCAGGCGGCGCAAGTTTCGGCGGCAGCAAAGCCGCCGCCGGGAGTGATAGCACGGCGCGCAAGCCCGGCGCATTGTCCTCGAACCGCAATGTCCCGCCATGCAGGCGCGCGACCGCCGCAGCGAGCGACAGGCCAAGGCCGGAGCCCGGCCGCGAGCGCGAATTCTCCAGCCGGACGAAACGTTCCTGGACGCGCTCGCGGTCCGTTGGGGCAATTCCGGGGCCGCGATCGCCGACGCTGATCTCGATCATCGGCCCGAGGCGTTTGGCGCAGATGCTGACGCGCGCCTCGGCGCCTTCCGCGGGCATGCCATATTTCAGCGCGTTGTCGACGAGATTGGCGACGGCCTGCCCAATCAATTCCCGGCTGCCGTGCAGCATCAAGCCGGGCGCCGCCTCGACATCCAAGCTCAGGCCGCGGTCCTCGGCCGCCGGCTCATAAAGTTCGCCGACATCACGGGCGACGTCGGCCGCATCGAAATCGACGAGGCTGTCCGGTCCCGCGCCCGCCTCGGCGCGGGCGATCATCAGCAGGGCGTTGAAGATGCGGATCAGCGAATCCGATTCCTCGATGACCTTCTCGAGTGCGACGCGATAATCATCCGGCGACTTGGCAAATTGCAGCGCCTGTTCGGCGCGGCTGCGCAGCCGGGTCAGCGGCGTCTTCAGATCATGCGCGATATTGTCGGAGACCTCGCGCAGCCCGACGGCGAGCAGCGAAATCCGGTCGAGCATCGAATTCAAATTGTCGACGAGACGATCGAGCTCGTCGCCGGTGCCGGCTGACGGCAAACGCGCGGAGAGATCGCCACCGACGATGGCGCGCGCCCGGTCGTTGATGGTATCGACGCGATGCAGCACGCGCCGCGCAATCCAAAGGCCGCCGATGGTGCCGATGATCACGAGCCAGATGAGCGAGGTGACCAGCGCGCCGACGAAGATGCGGCGCAGCCGCATGCCTTCTTCGATGTCATGGCCGACAAGCAGCCGAAACCCGCCGGGCAGCAGAAAGATGCGGGCAATGGCGCGGTGCGAGCCGCTGGTCTCGCCGGCGCGCAGATAATCGGTCACGACGAGGCCCGGCTGCGACAGCACGCCCTCAGGCAAGGAAGACACATTGCCGACGATCGGCTCGCCGGCATGGGTCGTCACCAGATAAAGTCCGGCGCCGGGCTGACGCGAACGCCGTTCGATCGCGCCGACGAGCTGAGCGATGCCGCCCTCGGAATATTGCTCCGAGAGGCCGGTGATGTCGGTATCGACTGTCTGGCGGATCTGCGCGTCGATCAGATGCGTGACGTTCCAGCCGACACGGCCAAGAACGAGGCCGGTGCCGACCGCCGTGACCAGCAGATAGATCAGCGAAATCTTGAACGCCGTCGAGCGCAGCAGTTTAATGATTGGCGTCACGGATCATATATCCCGCGCCGCGGATCGTCTGCAAAAGCTGCGGCTCGAAGCCTTTGTCGATCTTGGCGCGCAGCCGCGAAATATGCACGTCGATGACATTGGTCTGCGGATCGAAATGATAATCCCAGACGTTTTCGAGCAGCATTGTGCGGGTGACGACCTGGCCCGCATGTTTCATCAGATATTCGAGCAGGCGGAATTCACGCGGCTGCAGAAGGATCTCCTTGCCGTTGCGCGTCAGCTTGTGCGATAGGCGGTCGAGCTCCAGGCCGCCCACCCGATAGACGGTTTCTTCGCCGGCGCCGCTCGATTTGCGCCGCGCCAGAACTTCGATCCGCGCCAGCAATTCGGAGAAGGCATAGGGCTTCGTCAGATAATCATCGCCGCCGGCGCGCAGGCCTTTCACCCGGTCATCGACCTGGCCGAGCGCCGACAGGATCAGCACCGGTGTCTCGACCTTCTGTGCCCGCAGGCCGCCGATGAGTGACAGGCCGTCGAGCTTCGGCAACATGCGATCGACGACGAGGATATCGTAGCCGCCGTCACGGGCCTTGTCATAACCTTCGACCCCGTCGGCGGCATGATCGGCAACATGGCCGGCCTCGCGCAAAGCCTTGACCAGGTAGTTCGCCGCTTCGGTATCGTCTTCGATGATCAGGATGCGCATGGACGACATATAGCGAATTCCACAAAAAAACGGCAGGCCGGAGGCTCACTCCGGACCTGCCGCCTCCGAAAACCGGCATCGCAGACGGGGGGCTAATGCGATACCCGGCGGGGAGAGGAAGAAATGGGCCAGCGCGGCGGAGGGCCGCCGCGCCGAGGCTGGTCCGAGATCACGAGGCTTTGCCGAGCTCCAGCGCCACGAAATGCGTTTCGTCGCCGCTTTTCACGCGCAGCAGCACTGCTCGATGGCCGGCCTTCTTGGCTTCGCTGAGAACGCTCGCCACCTGACCTGGGGTCGTGACCGACTTGCCGCCGGCCTCGAGGATGACATCGCCGACTTTCAGACCCTTTTGGGCCGCCGTTCCATCCGGATCGACATTGGTCACGACGACGCCGCCCGCGGCAGCGCCAGGGACCGAGTCCGACGGGGCCAAGGTCAGGCCGAAGGCGTCGAGATTGCTGGTCCCGGCGTTATCGTCGTTTGTATCGGCCTTGGCGACCTGCTCGTTCGGCAAAGTGCCGAGCTTCACGCTGAAGGTCTTTTGCGCGCCATCGTGCCAAACCAGTAGCTCCGCATTGGCATTGGGACCAAGTGCGGCGATCTTGCGGGCTAATTCGCGCGGCCCGTCGATCGGCTCGCCGTCGACGCCGAGAATGACGTCGCCCGTTTTGATTCCCGCCGACGCAGCCGGCGAATCCTTCTGGGTGTCGGCGACCAGCGCCCCCTTCTCGCTCTTCAATCCGAGGCTGTCGGCGATGTCGGAGGTCACCGGCTGAATTTCGACGCCGATCCAGCCGCGCGTCACGGTGCCTTTGCTTTCGAGCGCGGCGATGACGCTGCGCGCCTCGTCGGCGGGAATGTCGAAGCCGATGCCGACGCTGCCGCCCGACGGAGAATAGATCGCCGTGTTGATGCCGACGACTTCGCCCTGCGTATTGAAGGTCGGGCCGCCGGAATTGCCGCGATTCACCGGCGCATCGATCTGCAGATAATCGTCATAGGGTCCGGAGTTGATGTCGCGGCCGCGGGCCGAGACAATGCCGGCCGTCACCGTGCCGCCGAGGCCGAACGGATTGCCGACCGCGATGACCCAATCGCCGACGCGCGGCGTCTTGGCGGCGAATTTCACATAGGTGAACGGCCCGCCGTCCTTGATCTTCAACAGCGCGAGGTCGGTGCGCTTGTCGGTTCCGACGACCCGCGCCGCATGCGTCGTGCCATCGTCCATGGTGATGGTCACTTCGGTCGCATGATCGACGACATGGTTGTTGGTGACGACATAGCCGTCCGGCGAAATGATGAAACCGGAGCCTTGCGCCATTGAAACATGCGGGTGCAGATGGTGGAACTCGAAGGGTGTCCCCTCATCGCCGCCGCCGCCGAACTTGCGGAAGAAGCGCTCCAGCGGATCGTCGGGCGAAAGCTGCGGCATGTCGGAATTGTCCGCATCGGCCGTTTCGGCGATTTTCACCTTGATTGAAACAACCGCGCCGCGGACGTGATCGACGACATCGGCGAAGGAAAAGGCGTTGGCCGGCATGGGCGCGACGGAGCCGGTCTCGGCGCGTGCCGGGGTGGTCCAAGTCGCTTGCGAGAATCCATTGTTGCCGAGGAAGGCGCCACCGATGGCCAGCGCCGCGACGGTGCTGAGCAAAACGAGGCGCGACGAGCGAATCTTTGACCCCACCGTCGAAGATTGCGGGTTCTTTTCAGAAACCGGATGCATCATTTTCTCTTTCTCCTGTGACCTGCGGCGTTCCAAACGGGGATGCGAAGGCATTTTCGCCTTTTCGCCCGGCCCTGCCCTTTGCCGATCGGCAGGACTCGGTTCGCCATTTAAAATGGCGAAGCCCGGCTTACGCGGCTATTTCGAGCGGATGAAAGTTTCGTAAGGTTGGGGCGTCGGCCGCGCCGGACATCCCCGGCGGTCACTCGGCCGTCGGCGGCGGCACGATGGCGGCGAGACGGGCTTTTTCGGCATCCGTCAGTTCGGGCGGCGCGGCGGGTGTCCTGCGCCGTGCATTGAGGACGATCATTCCGCCGCCGGCCAGCAACGCCAGGAACGGCGACAGCCACAGAAGAATCGTGCCCGGCTCGAAGGGCGGCTTCAGCAAAATGAAGTTGCCATAGCGGGAGACGAGATAGTCGCGTATCTGCCGATCGCTGTCGCCGGCGAGCAGGCGTTCGCGGACGAGCACGCGAATGTCGTGCGCCAAGGCCGCATGGGATTCGTCGACCGACTCATTCTGGCAGACAAGGCAGCGCAAACCGGCCGAAAGCGCCCGCGCCCGTGCTTCGAGCTTTGGATCCGACAGCATTTCTTCCGGCTCGACGGCATGCGCTAGCAGCGGCGCAAGCAGCAGCGCGACGAGCGCGAGAAGGCGGCCAAGCCGCCTCATTCGGCCGGCGCCTGCTGCGCGCCCGCGAGCTTGCGGACGCGATGCGCGACGCCGATCCGAAGCCGGCGGTCGCTCAGCGAGACGAGGCCGCCGAAGCCCATAATGAGCGCGCCGATCCAGATGAAGGTGACGAGCGGTTTCCAATAGAGCCGCGCATCGACCGTGCCGGGCTTCACGCCGTCGCTGATGCCGACATAGACTTGGCCGAAATCGAGTGTCTTGATTCCCGCCTCCGCCCGGCTCATCTGCCGCGTCGGATAGAAACGCACCGCCGGGTCGATCGCGGCAATGTCACGGCCGTCGGCGCGGATCACGACATGGCCGACCTTGGCGGTGAAATTCGGCCCGGTCTCGGTGCCGAGCTGCGTAAGTGTCAATTGATAGGGGCCGACCGCGGCGCTGTCGCCGGGCTTCATGGTCAGAATTTTCTCGGCACCCCAGCCCGTCGCGGCGAGCCCAAGCAGCGAAACGCCGATGCCGGCATGGGCAATCGCCGTGCCATAGGTCGAAAGCGGCAGGCCCGCCGCGTGGCGCCAAGCCTGCGCCAAACCGCCCTTGACCAAAGCGGCGCGGCCAAAACTGCGGCTCACGATCTCGGCGAAAGAACCGACGATCAAGTAAAGTCCAAGGCCGCTGACGAGGATTGAGGTGAGTGGGCCGTTCCGGTGCCAATCGGCCAGCACCAGGACCAGGGCGAGGCCGCAAAGCAGCGCAAAATAGAGCCGTTGCGCCGCGCCAAGGAGATCGCCGCGCTTCCAGGCGAGGTTCTGCCCTACCGGCATGAGCAGCACGAGCGGCAGAAACAGCGGCACGACGGTCGCGTTGAAGAACGGCCCGCCGACCGAAATCTTCTCCCCGGTCAGCGATTCGAGCGCCAGCGGATACATCTCGCCGACGAACACGGTCGCGCAGATCGTCGTCAGGACGAGATTGTTGAGGACCAGCGCGCCTTCGCGCGAGATGGGGGCGAAGAAGCCGCCGGGCTTCAGCGTATTAGCGCGCAGCGCAAACAGCAGCAGCGCGCCGCCGATGAAAAAGACGAGAATGGCGAGAATGAACACACCACGCCGCGGATCGTTGGCGAAGGAATGCACCGAGGTCAGCACGCCCGAGCGGACGATGAACGTGCCGACAAGCGACAGCGAGAAAGCGAGGATCGCGAGGAAGATCGTCCAGACTTTCAGCGCTTCGCGCTTTTCCATCACGGCGGCCGAATGCAGCAGCGCCGTCGCCGCGAGCCAGGGCATGAGCGAGGCGTTTTCGACCGGGTCCCAGAACCAGAAGCCGCCCCAACCCAGCGTGTAATAAGCCCAATAGGAGCCCATCGCGATGCCGAGCGTGAGGAATATCCAGGCGATCAAGGTCCAGGGCCGCACCAGCCGCGCCCAGACCGCGTCGATGCGCCCGCAAATCAGCGCGCCGGCAGCGAAAGCGAAGGTGATCGAAAGCCCGACATAGCCGAGATAAAGCAGCGGCGGATGGATCGCGAGACCCGGGTCCTGCAACAGCGGATTGAGGTCCTGCCCCTCAATCGGCGGATTGGGAATGCGCGCGAACGGATCCGAGGTCAGCAGGATGAAGATCAGAAAGGCGGCGCTGATCCAGGATTGCACCGCAAGCACCGCGGCATGCAAATCCTGCGGCATGGTGCGCGCCGAGAGCGCCACCGCGGCGGCGAAAACGGCGAGGATCAGCACCCAGAGCAGCATCGAGCCTTCATGATTGCCCCAGACGCCGGTGATCTTATAGATGAGCGGCTTCGCCGAGGCCGAATTCTCCAGCACATTGACGAGCGAGAAGTCGGAGGTCACGTGCGCATAGGTCAGCGCCGCATAGGAAAGCGCGACGAAGCCGAAGCCGGCGAGCGCAACGGAGGGCGCAATGCCCATCAGGCGCGAATCCCGCACCGCGACCCCCCATAGCGGCACGACCGCATTGAGACAGGCAAGAGCGAGAGCCAGAATCAGCGCGAAATGGCCGGTTTCGACAATCATTGCGCATTGCCTCCCATATCGGCATTCTCCTGCCAACGGCCGGATTTCTTCAGCGCATCCACCACTTCCTTGGGCATATAGCGCTCGTCATGTTTAGCGAGGACTTCGGAAGCCTTGAGGCCGCCGGCGTTCAACACGCCTTCCGCCACCACCCCCTGCCCCTCGCGGAAAAGGTCCGGCAAAGCACCGTCATAGCTGACCGCGATCTCGTGCTTGCCGTCGGTCACCGCGAAGCGCACGTCCTGCCCTTCGTGAACGACGGAGCCTTTCTTGACCAGGCCGCCGATGCGCACCCGCGTCCCCGGCGGCAGATCTTTGGCGACGATTTCGCTCGGGCCGTAGAAGAAGACGATATTGTCGCGCAGCGCATAGAGGACGAGGCCGAGCGCCGTGCCCAGCACCGCCATGGCGGCGATGATCAGCGTCAGACGCTTCTTCTTCCGGGTCATGAATCCAATCCAAGTTCACGCGCCAGCGCGTCGATCCGCGCCGTCGCCGCGGCATTGCCGTCGAAATCGTGCCGGGCCGTCTTGAGGGCGGCGCGCGCCTTGTCGATCTCATTCAGGACCTTATAGGCGCGAACAAGGCGCACCCAGCCCTCGATATCATTGCCGTTCTGTGCCAGCCGCGCGGCGAGACCATCGACCATGGATTGAATGACGGCTTGCTGCTGGCCCGGCGCCATGGCTGCGATGCGCGCCGCCTGATCGCCGGCGGGCACGGCATGGTCGAGTTGCGCCAGCCGCGCCACGAGATCGGCGCGCCAGGGCGCATTCGGCGGCGCCTCTACCAGCAGCTTTTGCCAGAAGCCCCGCGCCGTCGCCGCATCATTTTCCTGCGAGGCCGCAAGACCAAGGAAGAACAAGGCTTTCGGCTGATGCGGATCGGCGGCGATCGCCTTGATGAATTGGTTGCGTGCGTCCTGGGTGACGATCCCGTTGTTGGCGACGACGAGCGTCTCGCCATAGACCGTCAAAGGCTCGGCCTTGTCGCCAAGCAGCCGCACCGCCGTCTGCGCCGCATTGACGGCATCGCCGGCGCGCCCGACGAGCAGAAGAGCTTGCGCCAGAACCTGATAGCCCAGCCCGTCCTGCGGGTGCTGGGCAAGGTGCGCCTCGACGCGGGCGATCGCCGTGTTGACGTCCATGCGGCCGACGGGCGCATTGAGCCGCGCTTCGAGCGGCGCATCCGGCCAATCCGGATGCCCGAGCGCCGTATAAAATCCGATCGCGACCGCCGGTACGAAGACCAAAGCGGCAACGGCGGCGAGGCGCAGATGCCATCGCGGACTCGTCGCGCGATCGCCGGCAGGGTCCTTGCCGCTGACCGCGAGGAGCTGGCGCGCCGCCTCGGTCTTCGCGGCCGCGGCCTCCTCGGTCGAAATATTGGCGCGCGCTTCGTCGCGCGTAATCTCGTCGAGCTTTTCCTGATAGAAGGCGACGTCAGGGGTTATCGCATCGCGCCGCGCCGGCCGCGCCAACGGCCAGAGGACGGCGAAGACCGCGCCGCCGGTCAAAAGCGCGAAGAGAGACCAGAGCATGAGTTTCCTTGCAAATTCTCCGGTTGGCTCACTACGCCATTTTCGTTGTGATTTCCATGTGACAAAGGCGTGAGCACCGCATCGCGGTCGATTATGTTTCTTCGTTTTTTGTCAGTTTATTATCTGACTTATTTCAAGTGCAGCCTAAGCGGCCGCCGGCAATTCCAACTCGGCCCGCAATCCCCCGGCGGGGCTGGCATCGAGCCGCAGCGCGCCGCCATAGAGCGCGGCGAGATCGACGACAATGGAAAGCCCGAGCCCGGACCCCGGCCGCGTCTCGTCGAGGCGCCGGCCGCGGCGCATTGCCGCCTCGCGCAATTCCGGCGCAAGCCCGACCCCGTCATCGTCGATGACGACCCGGAAGAATTTCTTAGCCTGCGGGTTGCTGGCCGCAATGGGCGTGATGACGATCGTCACGTTTTGGCGCGCCCATTTGCCGGCATTGTCGACCAGATTGCCGATCATTTCCTCAAGGTCCTGCCGCTCGCCGCGAAAGCGGATGTTATCGGGAACCTGCGCCGAAAACGTGATTCCCCGGTCGCGATAGATCTTCTCGAACGTCCGCACCAGGCCGGCCGTCACCGGCGCGACCTCGGCCATATTGCCGATGGCGCCGACCCGCACCGCGGCGCGGGCACGGTCGAGATAATAGGTCACCTGATCGCGCATGATCGCCGCCTGTTCGCGGACTTTGAACGACAGCGGGGTCTTTTCGGTTGCCGCCTCGTTGATGATGACGCTGAGCGGCGTCTTCAAGGCATGCGCCAGATTGCCGACCTGGGTGCGGGCGCGTTCGACGACTTCACGGTTGGCATCGAGCAGCAAATTGACCTCGGCCGCGAGCGGCGCAATGTCTTGGGGAAACTCCCCGCCGACCCTTTCGCCCTGCCCTTGCCGGATGGCGGCGACGCCCTCCTGCAGACGGCGCAAGGGTTCGAGACCATAGCGCATCTGCAACGCCGCCGAGCCGACGAGCGCCGCAGCGAGCAGCGTGAAGGTCACGATCAAGGCCAGCTCGAACCCGGCAACTTCCGATTCCATCGGCGCCGTCGTCGCCGCGACCTGGACGAGATAGATGCCTTCGTCGCCGGTATCGATCGTGCGCTCGACCATGCGCAGCAGCTTGTCGTCTGGACCTTTGATATAGCCGCTGCGCGCCCCGCCCACCCCGGCAGGCACGCCGTTGGCAGGAAGCTGGGCGAGCCGGGCGGCAAAAAGCGAACGCGAGCTTTGGATGTTGGATCCGGTGCTGTCGAGCCGGGTGATCTGCCAATACCAGCCCGAGAGCGGAATCTCGAATTGCGGTTCGCCGAGTTCGAACGGTTGCGAGCGGTTTTCTTCGCTCGGCGCGGCGATGTCGGCGACGAGGGCACGCAGATAGAAGCCGAGGCGCTCATCGAAGCGCGTCTCCGCCGACTTGCGGTAGATGGCGGAGAGACCAATGCCGGCGATCAACAGAATGATCGAACTCAAGACCGCCGCCGAAACGAAGAGCCGCGCGGCGATCGACCAATGTCGCGGATTGGAGCTGAAGCGCATCAGGAGGTTTTGGCCGCGTCCGGCTTGCCATTCCTGGCGGCGCGCTGGTCGGCATCCGGTTCGGCAACGACATAGCCGAGGCCGCGCATGGTCTGGATGATGTCGATGCCGAGCTTCTTGCGCAACCGGCCGACGAAGACTTCGATCGTGTTCGAATCGCGGTCGAAGTCCTGATCGTAGAGATGCTCGACGAGTTCGCTGCGCGACACCACCCGGCCGGCATGATGCATCAGATAAGAAAGCAGCCGGTATTCGTGCGAGGTGAGCTTGATCTGATTGCCGTCGACGAGAACGCGGCCGGAACGTGTGTCGAGCCGCACCGGCCCGCACATCAATTCGCTTGAGGCATGGCCCGTGGCGCGCCGCAGCAGGGCCCGGATGCGTGCCAAGATTTCCTCGATGTGAAAGGGCTTGGCCACATAATCGTCGGCGCCGACATCGAAGCCCTGCACTTTGTCGCTCCAGCGGTCGCGCGCAGTGAGGATCAAGACCGGCATGGCCCGCCCGGCGGCGCGCCATTCCTTCAGCACCGCAATGCCGTCCTTCTTCGGCAGGCCGAGATCGAGGACGACGGCATCGTAGGATTCGGTATCGCCGAGGAACCAGCCCTCCTCGCCGTCATAGGCGCGGTCGACGGCATAGCCCGCCTGCGCCAGCGCCGTCGCGATCTGGCGGTTAAGATCTCTATCGTCCTCGACGACCAGCAGCCGCAAAGCCTTCTCCTCGCGCGGAATTGATCACGGTCATGGGGCGCGCTTATTTCACGTTCTTGGCGCTCAACACCTGACCCGTCAGCGCATTGGCAAACACATGGACCACTCGCCCGTTGACGCGCAAGAGGTTAATTTCATAGACATATTGCTCTTTGTGACGGCACAGCCGGACGCCCAGCGGGTCGGCATCATAGCGGCTCGCCGCATTGACCAGCAGCCGGAACGGATCGACAAGCTTGTGCGCGGCGATTTTCTCGCGCGTCTGCGCCGCCGAATAGCATTCATGCTCGGCCGGCGACGTCCGTGCCCCGGCCGGGTGAAGGGCAGCGCCAAACCGAGCGCTGCCGGGACGCCCGCCCGGATGGCCGCCGGCGGCTTGATGCACGGCTCCTGCGGCCACCGCCTGGACGCTGGCAAGCAAAAGGACAGCGAGTGCAAGGCCGGCATGCCGCATCGGGTCGAGACTCGCTTCATCGCGGTGAATGCGCGGTGAACATCGGGGCGGATGCGCGAACCTATACAGGCGGCCTTTGACTTTGCAAGCCTGCCGCGCCCCCTCCAGCGGCCGATGGTGTCCGGGCGGATCCAGCCCTCGCAGTTCATCAATTGGCGCAACGATTCGTTCACGCGAATAGAGGGTTTTGCGTAACCATTGCGCAACGTCCGTCAGCTACCCTGCCGTGAAGACAATTATCCTTGAATGATTTCGACTGACCCGGGTTATGTTCCATCGTTCCGTCCAGGCTCCCGTCCGGCGCCTTCCTTGGCTGAAATCGCCGCGGAAATCGCCGGGCTCATTCGCGCGCGATAACCGCGCCTCGACGGCCGTCGAGTTCGCGATGATCGCCTTGCCTTTGCTCGCGCTCATCCTCGGGGCGCTGCAAGCGGCCATCGTGCTCATGGCCCAGCAGGAGTTGGAACATGCCGCCGACGAGGCCGGCCGCCTGGTCATGACCGGGCAAGTGTCGAGCACATCCGGCGCGACCGGCTATATGACCCAGGCCCAATTCACCAACAAGGTCTGCAGCTATCTCGTCGCGCTGTTCAATTGCTCGAAGCTGATGATCAACATGCAGACGGCCAGTTCATTCAGCGCGACGAATACGTCGGCCCCGAGCTATACGACGCTTCAACAGAATCAATGGAGCTATGTGACGGGAAGTCATGGCCAAGCGCCGGACGTTGTCATCCTCCAGGTCATGTATGAATGGCCGATCTTCAGCAATCTGTTCGGCTTCAATCTCGCCAGCCTGCCGAACGGCACCCGTCTTCTGATGGCAACGTCGGTCTTTAAAAACGAGCCCTCCGGATCATGACCCGTTCGCTTCGCTCCGACAGATTGACGCGCTTCGCTTCGCAGGAGAAGGGCATTGCCGCCGTCGAATTTGCGTTGACGCTGCCGATCATGCTGGCCCTTTTCGTCGGCGTGACCCAGGTCGGCGAGGCGGTATCAATCAGCCATAAGGTGACGGTGACCGCGCGCACGATCACCGACCTCGTGACAAGAGAATATTCGCCGCTCACGGCGGCGCAGCTCAATATCGATCTTCAGGCAGCGGCGCAGGTCATGGCGCCGTTTCCGTCGACCACCCTTAATGTCACCGTTTCGGAGATCTCCACCGACGCGAATAGCAAGGCGACGGTGACTTGGAGCCAATCCTGGCCCAACAGCGCCAATGCGCTACAGGCCGGCTCGACCTTCGTCCTTCCGAGCAGCCTCTCCGGCGCAAAGATCTCCATTATCTACGGTCAGGTGACCTACGGCTATACGCCCGTCATCGGCTACAATATCATCAAGCCGATGACGCTCTCCGATTCGATCTACTTGTACCCGCGGACGAGCTCGAGCATCACCTGCTGCTCTTGAACATAAATTCGGCCAGCTTCGAACGAACTGACTTGGCCGTAGAACGGCGAACCGAGCGCCGGCTTGCCAACCTCATCCCTAAACACGCGCATCGGTGAAACCGTACCGGTGTTCGCGGCTGATGCCGTTCGCGCGTGGCCCAATATGCAGCCCACACGAACGGCGCAATCGACAGCGTCGCGATTGAGGTTATTGCGCCAGATGGACCGTCGCCGTCGCGGCAAGGAAAAGCTGTTGAAGCGCGGCCCCGATGTCCTGGTCCGTCGTAACCACGCCGAAAAGACTGGATGACGAAGCGCAAGACTGCAACGCCGTCTCGATATTCGGATTGGGCGTCGGAACAGTATTGTCGTCGATCGGTGCGACATTGTTGTTATAGAAGCTGTTGCTGGGCAATGCCGAATAATCGAGATAAAGCACCGCGATCCGGATCGGCAGGCCGCTGCTGCTGACCCTCTGTTTGATGGCGTTGCACTGCGCCGCGCTGATCATCGAAATATTGCGGCCGCTGCTGCTCTGCGTATCGTTCACGCCGTCGGTGATGAGCATCAACACTTCTTGCGGCGTATCGTTGGCCGCGTTGGTCCCGTTACCCGGCGTCGGCATGAGAGCGTTGATTTTTGTCATGGCCGTGTTGAGAGCGGTGCTGCCGTCGTTATTGCTGCACGTTTGCTGATATTGGTTTGGCGTCGTCGACGATGTCTGGTTGACCCCAGTCAGATAGCCGTTATCGAACATCTGCAGCATCTGGATGTTTGCGGCGGCTGTCGAAGCGGTTGACATGTTCTGCGGCGTCATGGAAGAGCCGCCCGATATGAAGCGCAGCGGCGAATTTCCACTTGTGCACGGCGAGCCCGTCCAATCTGTGTCGAAGGTGGCGACCGCCATATTGTAGGTCGCCCCGTTCACCGAGGCGACGTTCAGCGCATAGGGGCCGAGCTGCTGGATTGCGCTGCGCAGATTGTCGATGCGAAGCGTCAAGCCCAGGACGCATTCGGCATAGGTATAATCGTCCACATACCCCGGATTGGTGCTTGTTCCTGTCTTATAATATTTGATCGTCTGCGTTTGCGGATTCCACCAATTTCCCGTCGTGATCGTATTTGTCGCCGAAACCACTCCGATGCAGGAGGAATTTCCCGGCAGGACCCATTTGGTGTAATCGGATTCGTGACAGGCGAAGGCGCATCCGCCCTCGTTATCGCCCCCGGTTCCGCTGCCGCTCGAGGTGGCGCTATACATTGCGTTGATGCCGGTGGTCGTCGCCGGAATGGCCATCGATGGCGACGAATCTGCCAGGATATAGAAGTTGATATTCGGCGCGATGGCGACCTCTGCCACGGCCGGGCTCGAACTGTTGCCGATGCCGATCGAATTCATCCCGATGATCCGACCAAAGGCATCGCTTGATTGCGCTGTATAGCTGACCGTCGTTTGACGGGGACTTGTCTGAGAGGTGGTTGAGTCCTGAACCGACACAGTTCCGTTGAAGTTGGTGACGCCTGAAACGGTGCTTGCCAGCGAATTGAACATCGCCTGCGCCCGGGCCTTAGCCTGGCTCGCATTCAACCCCTGGTTTGGTATCGGCGAGAAGGCCGGCGGGTTTCCCGATTGCGTCACGGTGGACAGCGCGACCGCGTCGGCGATCGCATCGAGCTTGGCCTTGCGGCGTGTGGCGGAAGTGTAGTCGATCGCCGCGCCGACGGCGAAAAGGATTGGAATCGAAGCGATCGCGAAAATCATCGCGACATTGCCGCGCCGGTCGGCCCTGAAGAGCGCGAGCTCGTGGCGAAGACCAAAAATGAAATCAGCCGCAAGGGCGCGGCCGGTGCGCAAAATCGATTGAAATTCGAAACCTGTCTTCACGGGCGCAGTCCTTCGGACGTAACGCCCTTACGTAAGACCCGATTCGTAAAGACTTCGGATAGTTAATATTGCAGTGGCTGCGTGCATCTGCTGCTGGCGCAGAGCAACTCCGCATCCAGGACTATTTCCTCCTGCGAAATCAAACAGATATGGAGTATTTCTTGACGATTTTCGCGGCCAAGGCGGAAGGCATTGCATTGAGATATTGGTAAATCGCCCCTTGCCGTGGTGGAGGGCTTTTGAATCGGGCCTAGGATCGCGGTTTCTTCGCGCCGCGCGGCGACTTCCCCGGCCAGCTCACGATATGATCGGGATAGTCCTCGATCTTGAGGTCGCGCTCCGTGAGCGCGACCCGGCCGCGCACCGAAATCCCCGCCTCATGCACCGTCTCGGGCGAGCCGGAGACAAGGGGGTGCCACCAGGCGAGCGGTTTGCCGTCCGCCCGCAGCCGGTAGGCGCAGGTCGGCGGCAGCCAGGCGAGCGAGGCGGCGAGATCGGGCGTGAGCTTGAGGCAGTCGCGGACCCGGCGCCGGCGGCGGGCATAATCGGCGCAGCGGCAGGTTTCGACATCGAGCAGGCGGCAGGCGATGTCGGTAAAATGGATGTGGCCGGTGTCCTCGTCTTCGAGCTTGACCAGGCAGCAGCGGCCGCAGCCGTCGCAGAGGCTTTCCCATTCCGCCGGCGTCAGCTCCGCGAGGGGTTTCTCCCAAAAGGCGCCCCCCTTCGCCATTCTCTTGCCGCGACGCTGTGGTTCTTTGGCCATCTCAAAGCCCTTTAAGTCATTCAGCGCATTGGATTTGTCCGAAAAGCGTTTCGCACTTTTCGGCCCGATGCGCTAAAATTGCAATTATTCGGATTGCATCCCGCAGGAAAGCCCAAGCGGCATGAAAGTGTTGGACAGGCTGCGTTCGTCCACCCTTTACAAGAGGGTAACCCGCGCCTTTCTCGAGATCGACGCCTTTTTCGATTCCTCGCTCTTCGAATCGGGCGAGCGGTCGCGCAACGCCTATGCCTCGCTCATCGCCTTCATGGACCGCCTGCACGTCTCCGGCTGGCGGCGCCTGATGGTCGAGCTGTTCTGCGAAGGCTCGAACATCGCCCTCGGCATCGGCATCATCGCCCTGTTCTTCGCCATTCCCGCCTTCGAGGATACGGCCGGCACCGACTGGCTGAAGAAAGAGGACCTCGCCGTCACCTTCCTTGACAGCTACGGCCAGGTCGTTGGCCGGCGCGGCATCAAGCATGACGATTCCGTGCCGATCGAACAAATGCCGAAATATCTGATCGACGCGGTGATCGCGACCGAGGACCGGCGGTTCTTCGAACATATCGGCATCGATTTCGTCGGCGTTTTCCGCGCGCTCATGGTCGATGCCAAGGCCAATGGCGTCGTCCAGGGCGGCTCCTCGCTGACCCAGCAGCTCGCCAAGAACATTTTTCTCTCAAACGAGCGCACCCTCACCCGCAAGGTCAAGGAAGCCTATCTCGCGCTCTGGCTCGAAGGCCATCTGACCAAGCGCGAAATCCTCCAGCTCTACCTCGACCGCGTCTATATGGGCGGCGGCACGTTCGGCATTCAGGCGGCATCGCAATTTTATTTCGGCAAGTCGGTGCGTGACGTGACGCTGGCGGAAGCCGCCATGCTCGCCGGCCTGTTCAAAGCGCCGACGAAATATGCGCCGCATATCAACCTGCCCGCCGCCCGCGCCCGCGCCAATGAGGTGCTGAACAATCTGGTCGACGCCGGCTACCTGACCGAAGGCCAGATCTATGCGGCCGTGCGCAACCCCGCAACGCCCGTGCCGC
Source organism: uncultured Methylovirgula sp. (assembly GCF_947646745.1). NCBI lineage: Bacteria > Pseudomonadati > Pseudomonadota > Alphaproteobacteria > Hyphomicrobiales > Beijerinckiaceae > Methylovirgula > uncultured Methylovirgula sp. The sequence goes on from NZ_CANSHK010000038.1 coordinate 30,430, forward strand.
GCGGCCAGACCTATTCGCCGGACTGGTATCTCGACTGGGCTTATAACGAAGTCCACCAGCTTTCCGAGGCCGGCAAGCTCGGCAACAACCGCGTGCTCACCGTCCGCACCGCACTCGATTCCAACCTGCAGAAATATGCCGACGACACGATCGCCAATCAGTTGCGCGAATATGGCCCGAGCTATCACGTCAAACAATCGGCGATGGTCATTCTTGATCCGTCCACCGGGGCGGTGCGCACGATCGTCGGCGGCCAGGACTATGGCGAGAGCCAGTTCAACCGCGCCGTCGATGCGATGCGTCAGCCGGGATCGTCCTTCAAGCCTGTCGTTTATCTCACGGCGCTGCTGACCGATAAATTCACGCCTTCGACCATCGTCGAAGACGAGCCCGTCTGTATCGGCAATTGGTGCCCGCATAATTTCGGCAACAAATACATGGGCCGCGTTCCGCTCATCACCGCGCTGACCCATTCGCTCAACACGGTGGCGGTGCGGCTTTCGATCGCCATTGGTGCCGCCGATTCGCGCCCCGGCCACAACAATGTCTATGAGGAAGCCAAGCGCGGCCGCGCCAAGATCATCCAGACCGCCCGCAAGATGGGCATCTCCACGCCGCTGCCCGACACGGTGTCGCTGCCGATCGGCGCCGACGACGTGAACGTCATGGAAATGGCCGGCGCCTATTCCGTTTTCGCCAACGGCGGCAAGCGCGTCACGCCCTATGCCGCGGTCGAAATCTACAACAGCCACGGCGATCTCATTTACAGCCACGATCGCGACGCGCCGGCGCCGCAGCAGGTCTTCGACAAGGAGAAGATCATCGAGATGGTGACGATGATGCGCAATGTCGTGCAGGAAGGCACGGGTCAGCGCGCCAAACTCGACAACATCGACATGGCGGGCAAGACCGGCACGACCAACGGCTTCAAGGACGCCTGGTTCAATGGCTATACCGGCAATTTTGTCGGCACGATCTGGTTCGGCAATGACGACGATACCCCGACCGACAATATGACCGGCGGCTCGCTGCCGGCGATGACCTGGCATCTGATCATGACCTATGCGCATGAAGGGATCGAGCTGAAGCCGCTGCCCGGCGCGCCGCCTTTCCC